>JAVJTC010000005.1 GCA_040219085.1 Acidimicrobiales bacterium | reverse complement strand
TGGGCGCGACGGGTCCCCGTCGCCCGGCTGCGGCAGCTGGTGCGCAACTGGTGCCGCCACGGCGAAGACCCCGAAGACCGCGCCGCCGAACAGGACCGCAAACGCGGCGTCTACATCGACACCGGCCACCCCGACGCGATGGTCCGCCTCAACGCCACCATGCGCACCACAGACGGCAAACAACTCCAAGCCGCCCTCGACGCCATCGCAGACGACATCTACCGCGCCGAACACCCCGACCGCCCCCAATCGAGACACGAGGTGACGTCGAGGGTCGCGCAACGCCGCCACGACGCCCTGGTGGAGATCGCCCACCGCGCCACCGGCGGGACACGCACCACCGCCGGGACGAAACGGCGCCGCCCGACGATCACCGTCATCGCCACCATCGAACAGTTGCGCGACAAACTCGGCGCCCGTCTCGCCGAGACCCCCGACGGCGACGCGCTCGCCGCAGCGGACCTGCGCCGCCTCGCCTGTGACGCCGACATCCTCCCCGCCACCTTGGGCTCAGATGGCCAGGTCCTCGACCTCGGCCAGAGAACCCGCACACCCCCACCGGCCATGTGGGACGCGCTCGTCGCCCGAGACCGCTGCTGCACCGAACCCGACTGCACCACACCCGCAGAATGGTGCGACGCCCACCACATCGTGCACTGGGCCAACGGCGGCCCCACAAGCCTCGCCAACCTCACCCTCCTCTGCCGACGCCACCACACCGCCCTCCACAACGGAGAGATCGCAGTCACCGGCACCGCACCCAACCTCACATGGCACCACCGAGCCAACGCACCACCCCACCAGGCCGATGCAGCAGCGTGAACGGGCACTGCCTGTCTGAACCCGCCCCTTTTTCCGGATCGACGCCGCATGCCGTCTGGGAGATCGTCGGAGCTCTGATCGCGCTCAGCGCGCGAGCAGAGTGACTCTCTGTTGATGATTCTGGCTCCCAAAATAGGCATATAGCCCTCTGGTGATCGATCGCCCCGGAACCTACGGTCGGGTCGCGTCTCGACGCAGGTGGGCAAACCAGGGGCACCACTGTCGAGTTGAGATATTTCATAGTATTTCGATCAACTCTGATCTATTGTGGTGCCCCATGGTGGAGAACCTGACATGAGCCTCCTGACCACCCGTTCGAACGGCGCTGCCCGCCACAGCGGTCGGTCCGAGCCCGCTGTCGGCGATGACCTCACAGCGCGGAACCTCGCGAATCCGGGCCGTGACGTCCCCGGTGGCGGCCAGCGCCGCAAGGTCGACGTGCCGCAGGTGCTCGTGGCCGTCCTGCTGGTGGCGGGCTGCGCGCTCGGCGCGCTGGTCTGGTCCGCGGCATCCAACGAGCGGGTCCCGGTTCTCGCTCTCGCCGCCGACGTCGCGCGTGGTGAGGAACTCAGCGCCGCAGATGTGCGCGTCGTCAACCTCGACACCGACACGGAGATCGCCTCCGTGCCGGCGTCGTCGCTGGGGAACTTCGTCGGCTCGATCGCCACTGCGGACCTGACCGCGGGCACGGTGATCGCACCGAGCCAGTTCGCCATCGGTGAGCCACTCGGCCCGGGGGAGGCGGTGGTGGGTGCGGCGCTCGACGACGGCGAGTACCCGGTGCCGGACCTGCGACCGGGGGACCGGGTCGACGCCTACCTCATGCCGGCATCCACCGCGTCGGCCTCGACGACGGGAACCGATGGCGGCGACGTTCCGGGCCCGGCGGGGACCGCGGGGCTGGAGCCCGATGAACCCCTACCGACCGGCGACGTGCTCGACGTCCGACTCCTCGCTGCAGGGGTGGAGGTCTATTCGGTCACCGTCGGCACCAACGACGTCTTCGTGTCGTTGCGGGCCCCGTCCGAACTCGCCGGGGACATCGCCGGCGCCGCTGATCTCGGCCGCCTCCGGCTCGTTCTGGTGGCCGACCCGGGGGCCCGATGACCGGCGCGATCATCCACCTGACCAGTGCCCACGGCGCTCCCGGGGTGACGACCACTGCGATGCTGATAGCCGCCTCCTGGCCGGGCAGCGTCGTGATCGAGGCGGACCCTGGCGGTGGGGTGATCGGTGCCCGCCACGACCTCGGCGCCGACCCCGGGCTGATGAGCCTCGCCGGCGTGTTGCGCCACGGCCCGACCGAGGTCGCCCTCGAAGATCACGCCCAACGGCTCGCCGGCGGTGTCGACGTCGTCTGTGCGCCACCGTCGGGTGAGCACGTCGCATCGGCGCTGCGGCGTATCGCCACACGGGACGTGGCCAATGCCCTGCGAGGCTGCGGGCGGCCGCTCCTCGTCGACGGGGGTCGGGCGCAGCCGGGTCCGGTCGGCCACGATCTGATGGCGCATGCGGACCTCGTCGTGTGGTTCTGCCGTTCCGATCTCGCAGAACTCGCCGTGCTCCGCCAGCGGATCGCCCGGTGCGGTGGTCAGCGGGTGGCACTGGTCGGCGAGGACCCCTACGACGCCGCGGAGGTGTCACATGCGCTCGGGGGATTGGCGGTCACGCCGGTGCCATTGGACGACGGAGCGGCCTCGGTGGTCACCCGTGGTGCGCCCCGCCGACGGTTGCGGCGCTCCCGGCTGCGCAGGGCCGTGGCGGAACTGGTCGAGGTTCTGATGGAGGATCTCGCCGCGGGACGCCCCACCGGCCGGTCCCGCGACGACACCTATCGCCATCTGGACGAACGCGCCCAGGTTCCGGTGACGGACACGGGAGATGTGTTCGCATGACGGACGCACGGACCATGGCAGAGGTGGTGGGTGACGCCGTCGCCGCCCACCGCCGGACCGAGCCACTCGGCGACGAGGACGAACGCGAGCTTGCGAGGTCCCTCGCAACCGAGGAGGTCGGTCGCCTTGCGGACCGCGCGCTCGCCAACGGCGGTGACCCACTCTCCGAGGCCGAGGAGAGCAGGCTCGTCCGCGAGGTGCTCGATCATCTGTACGGAGCGTTCGGGATCCAGGGCCACCTCGACGACGACACGATCTCCGACATCCACATCAACGGCGCCGACAACGTGTGGATCAAGCGGCGTGACGGTCGTCGCGAGCGGGTTGCGCCCGTAGCCGCGACGGATGAGGAACTCATCGAGCGTGTCTCGGCCTGGGCGCGCGGGCACGGCCGGGTCGAGCAGCGGTGGGACTACGCGTCGCCCACCCTCAACATGCGCCTCCCCAACGGCGACCGCCTCCATGCCGTCATGTCGGTGTCGACCCGCCCGTCCATCTCGATCCGCCGTCACGACTTCACCATCGTCGGACTCGACGATCTCGAGCGGCGGGGAACGGTGTCGGCGACGGTCGCCGCCTTTCTGCGGGCGGCCGTGCGCTCGCGTCGCAACCTCGTCATCTCGGGTGGAACCGGCTCGGGCAAGACCACGCTGTTGCGTTGCCTGGCCAACGAGATCGACACGACCGAGCGTCTGGTGACGATCGAAGACAGCCTCGAACTCGGGCTGTCGCGCTTCGAGGGTCTCCATCCCGACTGCGTGGAGATGGAGGGCCGTCGACCGAACCTCGAAGGTCGCGGCGAGATCTCGATGGCCCACCTCGTCACCGAAGCGCTGCGGATGGACCCCGACCGGGTCATCGTCGGTGAGGTGCGGGGCGGCGAGGTGGTCCCGATGCTCCTCGCGATGTCGCAGGGCAACGACGGGTCGATGTGCACCATCCATGCGGAGTCCTCATCCGCCGCCTTCGGTCGGATCCAGACCTACGCCGCAACCTTGTCCGAAGCCAGGGTGGAGCCACACCTCGCGAACCTGCTCATCCGCGACGCCGTGCACTTCGTCGTCCACATCGGCTGGGTCGACGGTCGCCGGGTGGTGCGCTCTGTGCGGGAGGTGGACCGCTCGTCTGGCCCCGGCGAGTTGGCATCCACAGAGGTCTTCGCTCCGGGCCCGGACGGTTCCGCGGCGCCGGCCTACGGGCTCACGTCGACGGACCACATCGAGGCGCTCGGCGCGGCGGGCTTCAGCCCGGCACTGTCGATGGGCATCTGATGGCAGCCGTGTGGGGAGCCGGGATCGGGTTCGGGTTGCTGCTCGGTTGGTGGGGCCTGCGTGGTGTGCGCGTCGTCGCGCCGCTGAAGCGCCTCACGGCCACGAGCGGGCGCTCGGGAGGTGTCGTCGTCGCCCGTGTCCTGGGCGGTGTCGTCCTCGGTGTCGTCGTGATGGCGGTGACGGGTTGGCCGGTCGCCGGCGTCTGTGTTGTGGTTGGCGTCGCTGCGTGGCCCGTGCTGTTCGCGGCGGATGACCGTCCCGGCCACATCGAGAAGCTCGAGGCCATCGCGGTGTGGACCGAGTCCGTCCGTGACACTCTCGCCGCCGCGGCAGGCCTGCGTCAGGCTGCCCTGGTCGCAGCCGAACAGGCACCGGGGCCGATCGCCGAACAGCTGGAGACGTTCCGTCGCCGTGTTCGGGCGGAGGGACTCGTGCAGGGGCTCGAGGGCCTCGCCGAAGATCTCGACGATCCCGTGGGTGACCTGGTGGTCGCCGCGCTCGTGAACGCGTCACGCCTGCCCGCAGGCGACCTCGGACCACTCCTCGGTCGACTCGCGGACTCCATCCGCGACGACGTCAGGATGCACCAGCGGATCTCCGTGTCACGTCAGCGGATCCGCACGTCCTCCAAGATCGTGTCCGTCTGCATGGCGCTCACCTTCGGGGTACTTCTCGTCGGAGGTGGGGACCTGCTGGACCCTTACTCGTCGACCGCCGGCCAGATCTGGCTCGGCTTCGTGGCGATCGTGGTGGTCGGTGGGGCCGTAGGGCTCCGTCGGATGGGTGCTCTCGAGGCTCCCGTACGTTTCACGAGGAGAGTCGCGTGATCGCTCTCTTCGGTGCGGGAGTCGGCCTGGGGATCGTCGTGCTGGCGCGTTCACTTCGGCCGGCCGTGCCGCCGTTGGGTCCGGCGCTGGATCGGTTGAGCCGGCCCGGCCGGGCCGTCTCGGCGCCCGCCCCCGACGTCTCATTGCGGAACCGGATCGAGTCGCTCGCCGCCTCGGTGGTAGGTGCGTCGGGCGACGTCCGCCGTACGCGGGACCTGCGGGTGACCGGGCGGACTTTCGAACGCCACGCCTACGAGAAGGTGCTGGCCGCAACCGTCGGTGTCGCCCTCCCGCTGTGCCTCGCGGTGGCCACGGCGGAGACGGTTCCCTTCGTGGTCCTGGCCGTCGTCGGCGGTTTCGGCGGGTTCGTGTTTCCGGACGTCTCGTTGCGCTCGGCGGCCGCGGGCCGGCGGCGGGTGATCCGCCACGAGCTGTCCGCCTACCTCGACCTCGTCGCGATCGTCCTGGCCGGGGGTGGCGGCATCCAGACCGCGCTGCAGGCAGCCGCCACGGCGGGTGAGGGTCAGGCGTTCACGGAGATCTCGGCCGCGCTGGATCGTGCACGCCTGACCGGAACGACAGCCTGGCGCGCTCTCGATCGACTCGCCGACGACGTCGCGGTCGACGAACTCCGGGAGCTCGCCCGCACCCTCGAACTCGCCGGTAGCCAGGGCGCACGCATCGGCAGTTCCGTCTCGGCCCGTGCCGACGCCCTCCGCGGCCGACTGCGAGCCGAGGTGGAGGCGGAGGCCGAAGCCGTGACCGAACGGATGCTGCTCCCCGTGGCCGTGATGCTCGTCGGCCTTCTGCTCTTCATCGGCTTCGCCGTGGTCGCGGCGCTCGGAACGTCGTCCACGGTCGTCGGCTGACCGGCCGCGAGGACGATCCCATGCATCACCGAATCGCCAACCGTCGCCACCGGGTGACATCTCGTAGAGAAGGGAAACATCATGATGAACACGGCACTTCTGTGTCTCGACTACGTCCTGGGTGTGCTGGGTCGACCGGCAGCGGTCCGGCGCGACGAGAGGGGCGTGGTCTCGACGGAGGTCGCGATCTGGATCGCCATCGGCGCAGCCATCGCGATCGCTCTCGGCCTTCTCCTGTGGCCGAAGATCCAGGGCTACGTCGACAACGTCCCCGACGACGTCGACCCGACCGGCTGACCAGGTCGGACGCAGCGGTCACCTCCACCCAGATGGCCATCCTGGTGCCGTTGCTGATCCTCATCGTCATGGGAATCGTCCAGACGGGGCTGTGGTGGCATGCCCAGCAGGCCGTGGACTCCGCAGCCGACATCGCAGCCGATCGGGCGGCGGCGGTGGACGGTGGAGCCGGTGACGGGAGAGCAGCCGCAACGTCGTTCCTGGCTGCCGCCGGGAACGTGACGGGGGCCTCGGTCACGGTCGAGCGTGGCGACGACATCGTCACCGCGACGGTGACCGGAACCGCGCCCACACTTCTCCCCGGCCTGACCTGGGACGTGTCCGCCCGAGCAGTGGCGCCCACTGAGCGGTTCCGGCCCGAGGTCGAAGCGCCGTGATCGCCCGCTCACGCCGCCGGCCGCGCTGTGAACGGGGGGTGGTCGCCGTGGAACTCGCAGTGATGGCACCGGTCCTCGTGGCGTTCCTGCTGCTGGTGGTGTTCGCCGGCCGGTGGGCGCACCGGGAGTCCGTCGTGTCGTCCGCCGCGGCCGAGGCCGCCCGGCACGCTTCGGTCGAGCGGACGCCCGCCGACGCTGCGGCATCGGCCGAATCCACGGCCGCCGGGCACCTCGCGTCGTGCGACGCCCACAGCGTCTCGGTCAGCGCGGACGTCTCACCCGGCGGGTCGGTGTCGGTGACGGTCGACTGTGTCGTGGACATGGCCGACCTGGCCTTCATCGGGGCTCCGGGCTCGCACACCTTCTCCGCGACGGCGGTGGAGCAGGTCGACGTCTACCGGGGAGTCGAGCCGTGACTGCGCCGACACGGGACCGGGGTTCGGTCACGGCGATGGTCGCCATCCTCGCCCTGTCGTTCGTCCTCGTCGCCGGTCTCGCCGTGGACGGCGGCCGCAAGCTCGCGATGATCGGCACGGCCAAGGACCTGGCGGACGACGCAGCCAGGGCGGCGGCCCAGCATGTGGACGTCGACGCCTGGCGTGAGACGGGCGACGCGATCCTCGACCCGACCGAGGCGGAGGCGGCCGCCCGCCAGCACCTCGCGGCGCGCGGGTTCTCGGCGGTGGATGTCACCGTCTCCGGTGATGTGGCCGAGGTGACGGTCACTCTGCGTCGTGGGGCGGTGATCCTGCCGATCGGCGAGATGACTGTGACGGCGACGGGTTCGAGCCGGGCCGATCAGGGGCTCGATCGTGGGTAGTCGCCGGCTGAGGGCGGGCGCTGGCCGCATGGTGTCGAGCGTCGTGCGTCTCGTGGTCCTCGTCGTCCTCGTGGTCGGCGTACCACTCGCGCTTGCCGTCCTGGTGGGCCCGCCGTCACGGTTGCCGACCGAACTCGAGGTCCGCGCTGCGTTCAGCGGCGCAGGGGACGAGTTCGACCGGGCCCTGCTCTACGGGATCGCCGCGGTGGTCGCCCTCGTCTGGCTGCAGATCGTCGCCGCTGTGGTCTGGGCGACCGTCGCCCGGGTGCGCCACCGCGCTCCTCGCCGGCCGCGCCTGGTGTCGCGCGCGCTGCACCGTCTCGCCGTGAACCTGGTCTCGGGGGTCACGGTGGTATCCGTCGCCACCACGGTGGTGACGGAGGCCCCGGCCGGGTCGACGGCTGTGGTATCGGATCAGCCCGTCGCCGTGGCGGGACGCGAGCACACCGTGGGGTCCCGCCAGACCTGGTGGGGTCTCGCCGCAACCCACCTCGGAGATGGGCGCCGCTGGCGAGAGGTCGCGGCGCTCAATCCCGATCTGGGCGACGACATCCCCACAGAGTCCCGGGTGACTCTTCCCGGCAGCGCCTACGTCGTCGCCGAGGGTGACGACTTCTGGACGATCGCCCGGCGCATCACCCGGTCAGAGGATCCGACCGTGGTGGCAGAGGTGTGGGTCGACCTCGTCGAGGCCAACAGGGACCGTCTCGTGGATCCGGACGACCCCGACGTCATCCATCCCGGTGCCGTCGTGGTGCTGCCATCGACGCAATGGCTGGAGCACAGCCCGCCGATCGAGCCGCGTTCGCAGGTCGCCGACGGCGAGGCGCTGTCTCCCGAGATGTCGGAGATGTCGGCGCCGCCGGTGCTCGGGGTGCCTGTTGGTGAGTCTCCTGAGATGTCGGTGCCGCCGGTGCTCGGGGTGCCTGGTGCTGTGTCGTCGGAGATGTCGGTGCCGCCGGTCCTCGATCCGGCGGGCATCAGCGAGTCAGGGCTCGGGGCGGTGCTCACCGGCCGCTTCGGACCCGGGGGTCGCCTCGGCGACGCAGCTGCGGGCGCCTCTGTGACGGCACTCGGAGTGGCGTTCCACGGTCTGGTGCGTCGGCGTGGAACGTCCGGAACCGGTGGAGGGCCCGGGGACGAGCAGGCCGGCGGCGACGGGCGCAGTGAGACGCACGCCGGCGACGATGCCTGTGACGGAGGCGTTCACCCTTCGGGCGGCAACGACGAGATCGATGACATCGACAGGGTCGTCGCCGCGCTGGCCGTCGAGGATCCCGGTGTCGAGATCTTCGGACTGGCGATCGCCGACCGCATCACGGTGCTGTTGGTCGCCCCGCGTGGCCATGCGCCGGCGGGGATCTCGGTTCGGGACGACGGGTGGTCGTGGGAGCTCGGTGAGGCGGCTCTGCAGCGGTTCCGGAGCACGGTGACCGGCGCCGGACGTGAGCCCTACGTCGCACTGGGCGATCACCGGACCGGCGGACGTTTCTTCGTGAACCTTGCCCGTCTCGGTCATCTGCGGCTGCGCGGGTCCTGGGCGGACGTCAGACCGTTCGGCCTGGCAGTCGTGACAGACCTGGTGGAGCGGGGCGTCGAGGTCGCTGTCGTGGATCCCGTGGGCGACGTCCTCGGGGACAGGGTCGACCATGGCGTGACGGTCCACCCGAGCCTCGCCGCACTGCTCGACGCCGACGCACACCCTGCCGGGGATTCCTGTCGGGTCGTGGTGGACCTCGTGACGGACGAACCCGAGTCGCTCGATCGGCTGGATTTCCGCGACGGGATCATCGCCGTGACGGCGAACGGGAGGGCCGGGTGGGTGGTCGAGGTCGGGGACGGGGCGGTGCGTCTCGAGCCACTCGGGGTGGAGGTGACCCGCATCGACATCGCGGGCGCACCTGTCCGCGAAGCGGAGGAGGGCACGAGTCACCAACGGCAATCGCCCGGCGGGACGGACGGTGACGAGAGGGAGGGTGACGGGACGGAGGGTGATGAGAGGGAGCGTGACGGGACCGAGGGTGACGGGACGGAGGGTGATGAGAGGGAGCGTGACGGGACCGAGGGTGACGGGACGGACGCGGACGAGACGGAGGGTGACGGGACGGAGGGTGATGAGAGGGAGCGTGACGGGACCGAGGGTGACGGGACGGACGGGGACGAGACGGAGGAACTGGCGCCCGGGGTCGTCGGCGAGGCGGTCGTCCCCGCGTTCGTCGCGGCGCAGCGAGCTGCGGAACCCCGGGGTGTGGTGGAGATCAAGATTCTCGGCGTCGTCGACGTCGTGGGGGCTGCACACCGCTTCACCTCCCCGGCGGCCCTCGATCTGGTCACCTATCTGGCGTTCCACCGTGAGGGTGCGGATGCAGACCGACTGAAGCGCTGGGTCTGGCCTCCCGAGGACCCACCCGGTGACAGGGCATTCGCCAATGTCCTGTGGCGCGCCCGTCGTGCCCTGGGCCGCGACGCAGATGGTTCGGATCTGCTGCCGAGGGTCGGGCCCGACCGGTGCTACCGCCTCGCCGACGACGTGACCACCGACTTCGCCATCGCAGAGGGTCACATCGCCGCGGCCGGCGACAGCCCGGACGATTCTGCGATCGACCATCTCCGGTCGGCGCTGGCGCTGGTCCGCGGCGCGCCGTTCGCCGGGCCGGGGTTCGCGTGGAGCGATCACGTCGTGCGGGCACACGTCGAGTACGTCATGGGCGATGCCGCCCACCGCCTCGCCGACCTCGCGGTGGAGAAAGGCGACCTCGGTGTCGCCCGCTGGGCCGTTCACCAGGGCCAGCTCGTGATGCCCGGCTGTGAGGACTGCTACCGGCGCCGACTACTGATCGCCGACGCCGCGGGACGGCCGTCGGAGCTGCGCGCCACCATGGCGGAACTGCAGAGGGTCGCCGAGTCCGAGGGTGACGTCGTGGCACCGGACCTCGTCGAGCTGTACCGGGACCTGCGGCACTCCGGCGTCGCCTGAGGGCATCCGCCTGGCGATTTCGCCCGTGGCTGGGGCGTTTTCGGGGACGGACGATGGAACAATCTGAGCGTGCGCCGCTCCCATCTGCTGTTCCTCCTGTTCGCCGCCCTTCTCGTCATCGCAGCATGCGGCGGTGACGACGACGACACCGCTGCCGACCCCACTCCCACGGCCACCCCCGGCCCGACTGACGAGCCCACCGACCCGACGGACGAGCCGACGCGGGAACCCACCGCTGAAGAGCTGACCGCGGAGCCGACGGCGACTCCGACGCCTGAGCCCACCGGGGATCCGACGCCGGAACCCACCGAGGAGCCGACCCCAGAGCCGACCACCGACGATGGAACCGTCACCGTCGACCTCGTCTTCGATGCCGGCGCGGTCTCGGTGGTCGACGACCGCATCGACGTCGACGCCGGCGACACCGTCGTCATCAACGCCACTTCCGACGTCGCCGAGGAGGTCCACGTCCACGGCTACGACCTGTTTCTGGATCTCGAGCCCGGTGCGACGGGGTCGATCTCCTTCGTCGCCGACATCCCCGGCATCTTCGAAGTGGAGTTCGAGCGGTCCGTCACTTTCGCTTTCGAACTCGCGGTGAGCTGAACTCCACCGCAGTGAGACACCGATGATCCTCGGACACGGGGTCGGAACCCGCGGCGACCTTCCGCTGCCGCTGTGGCAGTTCGCCTGGGCGGCCGCCGCCGCGCTCGTCATCTCCTTCGTGGCGCTCGGCGCGCTGTGGAGCCGACCCAAGCTCGCGGCCGCCGCGGAAGGCCGCCCGGTCGGCGCGGTCGCCACGCCGGTACGCGTCGTCGCCGGAGTCGCGCAGGCCGTCTCGTTCGCGCTCTTCGTGCTCGTCGTGGCTGCCGCCCTGTTCGGCGTGGACTCGCCGAACGCCAACCTCGCACCCGTCACGATCTACGTCGTCGTGTGGATCGGCCTCGCTGTCGCGTCGGCGCTGTTCGGCGACGTCTGGCGGGTACTGAGTCCCTTCGAGACGATCGGCGCGGGCGTCGAATCGCTCCAACGCCGCCTCGGTCGACCGGTCGGACAGCCGGATCTCGCGTCGACGACGCTGGGCCAGTGGCCGGCCGCCGCCGGGATCTTCGCCTTCCTGATCCTCGAGCTGGTCCATCCCGCCGGTGACTCGCCGCGCATCCTGGGCATCGGTCTGGTCCTCTACACCGCGACGATGGTCTTCGGCGTGTGGCACTGGGGCAGGGGATGGCTGCGCGACGGCGAGGGGTTCGGCGTGCTGTTCTCCCTGTTCGCCGCGCTGTCGCCGCTCCACGTCGACGACGGCCGGGTGCGGCTCCGGGCGCCGCTGTCTGGGCTGACCGGCGTCACCGTCAAGACCGGAACACTCGCCGTGATCCTGGTCACCCTGGGCGGAACGACGTTCGACGGGTTCGCCGAGAGCGAGGCGTGGCGTGACCTCGTCGGCCGACCCGACCGCTGGACCGGGGCGTTCTACCTCCTGGTCGGGCTCGTGGTGTCCATCGAGGTCGTGGGGATGCTCTACGCCGTCGGCGTGCGCTCGGTCGCGGCGATCACCGCCACCGACCATCGCGACACGGCGCGGTGGTTCGCCCCCTCGCTCGTCCCGATCGTCTTCGGGTACGCCGTCGCGCACTACGCGCAACTGCTCATCGACGAGGTCCAGTCTTTCGCCTTCCGTCTATCGGACCCTTTCGGTGAGGGGTGGGACCTGTTCGGCACCGCCGACGGCTCGATCGACTTCACGGTGATCTCGCCCGACGTGGTCGCCTGGATCCAGGCGCTGGCCATCGTGGTCGGGCACGTGGCCGCGGTGGTCGTCGCCCACGACACGGCCGTCGCCCGATTCGAGTCCCGCGACGCGACGACCAGTCAGTACACGATGCTCTTCGTGATGGTGCTGTACTCCATAGCCGGGCTGTGGCTGCTGTTGGAGGCGTGACCGGCGACGAGCACCGCGCCGCGGTGCGATGATCCGAGGGACGGCCTAGCGGCAGGGGAGAGTGTCGGACGTGAAGATCATCATCGACTGTGACCCTGGCCAAGACGATGCGATCGCGATCGCCATGGCCATGGGGGCGCAGCGTTCGGGTCTCCTGGAGGTCCTCGGCGTCACCACCGTGGCGGGCAACGTGTCAGAGGCCGAGTGCAACCGCAACGCCCGGGTGGTCCTCGACGTGGTCGGCGGGGACGATCCGCCACCGGTCTTCAGCGGCTGTCACCGGCCACTCGTTGCGCCCTTCCGTTCCTACTTCGACTCGGGTCACGGGTTGCGGGGGTGGGATCACCGCGAACCGCGCCGTGACCCCGCGCCTGGTCACGCGGTGGACTTCCTCGTGGCGACGGCGGCCGCCACCGAGGACCTGACGCTGTGTCCGATCGGACCGTTGACGAACGTCGCCGCGGCGATCGTTCTGCACGATGGTTTCGCCGAATCCGTCGGGCGGATCGTGCTCATGGGTGGCGCCGTCGGCGCCGGCAACATCACGCCGTCGGCCGAGTTCAACATCCTCGTCGATCCCCACGCCGCGAAGGTCGTCTTCGAGTCCGGTATCCCGATCACGATGATCGGCCTCGAGGCGTGCAACGCCGCCGACGCCACCGACGCCGAACTCGCGGCGATCCGTGCGATCGACACCCCGGCCGCGCAGATGGCGGCGGCCCTGATCGCCGGGTACTACAACGACGACGACCGTGCCCGGGGCGTGCGCATCAGGCCGATGTTCGACCCGTGCGTGATCGCCCACCTCCTCGAGCCGGAGCTCTTCACGACCCGTGAGGCCCGCGTGGACATCGAGACGGAGTCGACGTTGAGCTTCGGGCGCACCGTCGTCGACCTGGACGGACGATCGGGGCGTGAGCTCAACGCGACGGTCGCGCTCGACACCGACTCCGACGGCTTCTTCGCACTCATGAGGCGCCTGCTCTCGTGCTGAAACGTCTCCGCCACGTCATCGCCCGCGACGGCCGGGACGCCGATCCGGTCGTGCGTGCGCTGCGGGCGGCGCTCGCTGCCGACCGGGTGCGTGACGACGCCGCAGAGCGCTCTCTGCTGGCCCATGACGCTTCCGTCTACCCCGGTGGCCTGTCGGGGCCGGTGTGTTTCCCGATCTCCGCAGGGGAGGTGCAGGCGATCATGGCGATCGCGGCTGAACACGGTCGCGGCGTGGTGCCCCGGGGCGCGGGGACGGGTCTCGCCGGTGGGGCGATCCCACTCGGTGCGCCGATCGTCGTCGTCATGACGAAGATGAAC
Organism: Acidimicrobiales bacterium; assembly: GCA_040219085.1. Classification (NCBI taxonomy): domain Bacteria; kingdom Bacillati; phylum Actinomycetota; class Acidimicrobiia; order Acidimicrobiales; species Acidimicrobiales bacterium. The sequence goes on along the minus strand of JAVJTC010000005.1, from coordinate 14,330 downwards.
CGGATCCTCTCGGTCGACACCGATGCCCGGGTCGCGTGGGTGGAACCCGGGGTCGTCAACCTCGACCTGTCACGGGCGCTGCCCGGTCACCACTTCGCGCCGGACCCCTCCAGCCAGCAGGTGTGCACGATCGGCGGCAACGTCGCAACCAACTCGGGGGGTCCGCACTGCCTCGCCGAGGGCGTGACCAACGCCCACGTCCTCGCAATGGAGGTCGTCACGACGGCCGGAGAACTCGTCATGCTCGGCGGGTTGGACCCGGAACCAGCCGGTCTCGACCTGCGCGGGGCCTTCATCGGCGGTGAGGGGATGCTGGGCATCGCGACGAAGATCGCCGTGCGCATCACCCCGGACCCGCCCAGCGTGCGCACGCTGCTCCTCGCCTTCGAGTCCATCTCCCAGGCCGCCGACACGGTCGGGGCGATCATCGCCGCCGGCATCGTCCCCGCGGCGCTCGAAGTCATGGACCAGCGCATCACCGTCGCCGTCGAGAACTTCGTCTCCGCCGGCTACCCGACCGACGCCGGCGCGGTCCTTCTAGCCGAGGTCGACGGTCTACCAGGCGGCACTGCCGCCGACGCCGAGGCCATCGCTGCGGTCGGCCGGGCCAACGGCGCCACCAGCGTGCGCATCGCCGCCGACGACACCGAGCGGGCGCTGCTTTGGAAGGGCCGCAAGACGGCGTTCGGGGCGATCGCCCAGGTCAAGCCGGACTACTACCTCCACGACACCGTCGTGCCCCGATCCCGCCTCGCCGAGGTACTGGCGCAGGTCTACGAGATCGCCGAACGCCATGACCTGGTCGTGATGAACGTCTTCCACGCCGGCGATGGGAACCTCCATCCGATCCTCGCCTACGACGCCCGAGAGCCCGGGATCCTCGATCGGGTCCACGCCGCGGGGCGCGAGATCGTCGAGGCGTCGCTCGCGGTGGGTGGCGTCCTGTCGGGGGAGCACGGAATCGGCGTCGAGAAGCAGGACCTGATGTCGCAGATGTTCAGCCCCGACGACCTCGACCATCAGGCCCGGCTGCGACGCGCCTTCGACCCCTTCTGCCGGGCGAATCCGGGCAAGGTCCTGCCCTCCAGCCACTCCTGCGCCGACATTGCGGCCCTGCGGTCCGTGCCGACGGACGTATGGGGATGATGCGGACCGTCGATGACGCGCTCGTCGCCTTCGCCGCCGAGATCGGTACCGACGGTGCCGTCGCGGTGGAAGGCGCCCGCACCCGCTGGGACCGGGGCGGAGCACCGGTGGCCGGTACGCGGATCGTGCAGGCACCCCGGGGCGTGGTCGAACACAGGCCTGAGGAGATGACCGTCCGGGTCCGTGCCGGCACGACGGTCGCCGACCTCGAGGCGGTCCTGTCCCCGGCCGGACAACGCAGCGCACTACCCGACCGGGGAGGCACCGTCGGTGGAGCGCTCGCCGTCGGTGAGAACCACCTCGACCTCGGCACGCGCCGCACGGTGCGGGAGTCGCTGCTCGAGGTGCGCTACGTGTCCGCCGAGGGACGGGTGGTCACCGGGGGAGGGCCGACGGTGAAGAACGTGAGCGGCTTCGACCTGCCGCGACTCTTCGTCGGATCGCTCGGGACGCTCGGCTGTATCGCCGAGGTGGTGCTGCGGGTCAACCCGGTGCCGGCGGCGTCACGGTGGCTGCGCTGCGCCGATGCCGATCCCCTCCGGGTTCACGCCATGTTGTGGCGACCGGCCTGCGTAGTCGGCGACGGATCCGTCACGTGGGTCCACCTCGAGGGACACGCGGTGGACGTCGAGGCCCAGATCGCTTCGCTCGGCGCCGGCTGGGAGGACGTCGACGGTCCGCCACCGCTCCCGCCGCACCGCTGGTCGGTGCCCACGGGCGAAGTTGGCGACCCAGCGCCCCGTCCCCCCGGAAGGTTCGTCGCCTCCTACGGTGTCGGCATCCTCTTCGCCGATGAACCTCAGCCACCGCGCCCACTGCCTGCGGCCGTCGCGGCGATCTCCGTTCGGATGAAGGAGAACTTCGACCCGACCGGCCGGCTCAACCCCGGACGGACACCGTGACCGCCCTGGGCCTCGACGGCGACGACCTCGCCGCCTGCGTGCAGTGCGGACTGTGCCTCCCGCACTGCCCGACGTTCCGGGTCACCGGCGACGAGAGCCAGTCGCCCCGGGGCCGCATCGCGCTCATGCGCGCCGTCGAGGACGGGGCGCCCGTCACCGACGACGTGCTCCGGTCGTTCACGACATGTGTCCAGTGCCGGGGATGCGAGACGGCGTGTCCCAGCGGCGTCGACTACGGGCGGCTGATGGAGGGGACCCGCGCCGCGCTCGTGGGCGACCTCACCCCGCGTTGGCAGCGGATCGCCCTGGAGCCTCTCCGCCACCCGAAGGTGCTGCGGGCCGGCAGCGCCGCCCTGGCGCGGGTACCGGCGGGGATCCGCCGCCGGTTCGGGCTGCCCACCGACATCCCCGCCCGTCAGGCGCCACTCGAGGCGACCGGCGACGACGCATGGCTCTTCACGGGCTGTGTGATGGACGCGTGGCAGCGCGACGTGCATGCCGCGACCATCCGGGTGCTCGCCGCGGCCGGCGTCGGTGTCCGCCCGACCGGCGACACCGGGGGGTGCTGTGGCGCGTTGCACCTCCACGCCGGTTTGAGCGACACCGCCCGGTCGATGGCCGGCGACGTCGTCGCAGCCGTGGCCGGAGCGGACTCGGGCGACGACGGCGACGACCCGGCGAAGGTCCGTCCCGTCCTCGTCAACTCCGCGGGTTGCGGCGCCGCCCTCAAGGACTATCCGCACCTGCTGGGAACCGATGCGGCCCGGGCCTTCTCCTCGAGGGTCTTCGATGTCCACGAGTGGTTGGTCGACAGGGTCCTTCCGACGGTCCGGCCGCTCGATCTCCGGGTGGCGGTGCAGGATCCCTGTCATCTCCGCCACGTCCAGCGTTGCCACGACGCGGTCCGCACGGTGCTGACACCGTTCGTCGCCGAGATCGTCGAACTCGACGACGACGGATTGTGCTGTGGCGCGGGCGGGCAGTACTCGCTGCTGGAACCTGAGCTCGCGGGAGCGATCCGGGACCGCAAGGTCGCCGCCATCGACGCGGTCGCTCCCGACGTCGTCGTGAGCGCCAACCCCGGCTGTGCGCTGCACCTCGTTGCCGGGGGAGTGGCGGTCGAACACCCGATGACGCTGATCGACCGGGCCCTGCACGGCTGAGGTACCGGGATAATCCCCGGTGCTGCCAACCGCCGCGGGGGAACATGAGGCGATGACGTCGGGTGGAGGCCTCCCTGTGCTGCGGACCGGGTCACGGGCCACGGCGATCGTGGCGATCGTCGTCGCCATGGCAATCGTCGGAACGGCCGGCACGGCGGCGGAGCTGGCCCCGGACGCGCTCGGCTCGATCGCCACGTCCTCGTGGCGGGCGGTCCTGGGCGGGGCGTGTCTCCTGGTGGTCACGGTCGGGTCCGGCCGGTCGCTGCACGTGCCGCGGGGCCACAGAGTCCATGTTGTCGTCGCCGGCGCCGCGGTGGCTGTCAACCAGGTCGCGTTCATCGGCGCCGTGGACCGCGCCGGCGTCGCCGTCGGGACGTTGGTGACCGTCGCGACCATCCCGCTCGCGTCCGGACTCGCCGACCGCATCGTCGGTGGTCTCGTCCCCCGGTGGACGTGGTTCGTCGGCGTGGCCGTGTCGCTCGCCGGCGTCGGGTCGTTGACCGGGACCGGCGCGGACGTCGACGCGGCGGGGGTCGCGCTCGGAGTCCTGGCGGGTGCGATGGTGCCGGTGTTCGGGATCGTCGCGCAGCGGGCGATGGACGCGATGGCTCCGGTTGCCGCGATGGCCGTCGTCTTCGCCGGGGGTGGCGTCGTCCTCGCACCTTTCGCCGTCGCAACGGCACCCGAGGCTTTCGACACCGCCGGCTCGACGGTGGCGGTGGTCTACCTCGGCGTGGTGACGATCGGGCTGATCGTCGTCATCTGGTCCTACGCGCTGGCGCGCATCGCGGTCAGCGACTTCGCGGCGGTCACGCCTGTCGAACCGGCCGTGGCAGCAGTGTTGTCCGTCTCCGTCCTCGACGAGGACCTGACCGTCGGGCTTGTCGTCGGGGTCGTTCTCGTCGTCGCGGGTGTGGCGGTGAGCGCCGTCGGTGCGGCCCGCTCCGTCGCGTCGGCCCCGCAGGCGCCAGCGGGCGGGTGAGCGCTGGCATCGTCGTCTGGTGAACTCTCGTAGCCGCCGCAGGGACAGACAGCTTCTGGACTCACCGTGCAGGAGATCAGTCTAGTGTCGTGAGAGAAGCTCCTATAGATGTCACAGCGGCGGCGTACCGGGGACCGATGACGTTTGACGACTTTTTCGCACTAGCGCTCGGCGAAAGCGACGCCCGGCCGTTTCCACATCAGCGCGTACTGGCCGAAGAGGGTCTCCCGACGGTCTTCACCGCGCCCACCGGCTCCGGAAAAACGGAGGCGGCTGTGCTCGGTCATCTCTATCGCCGATACCAACGCGAGGAGGATGTGCAGACCCAGACGCCACGTTGGTTGGTGCTTGCGCTCCCGACGCGGGGCCTCGTCGAGCAGACCGTCATGAGGGTCCGGCGATGGGTCGCCAACCTCGGACTTGCGACACACGTTTACACCGTGATGGGCGGGGAGTCCTGGGACGACCGTGCATGGCGGATGGCCCCGCGTGACGACGCCGTGTTCATCGGGACGGTCGACATGTTGTTGTCGAGGGCGCTGAACCGCGGATATGCCGACTCCCGCTGGTCGTGGCCGATCTCGTTCGGGTTGTTCAACAACGGGACGCAGTGGGTCTTCGACGAGGTCCAGCAGATGGAGCTGGCCGCTGTGAACAGCCGTCAGCTCCAGGCGTTCCGGGACACGATGGGGACGATCCTCCCCACGCGGTCGATGTGGATGTCGGCGACCCTCGACAGGGCACTCCTCGAGACCGTCGATGCTCCGGCGATCGATCGACACGTCGACGCTCTCGCTCTCGACGGTGCGAGCGACGAGCTCCTCCGCCGTGTCGACGCAACCAAGACCGTGCGCGAGCTGCCGGTCACCGATCGCAAGAAGCCGGAGCGATCCCTTGCTGCGCACGCGCTCGAACGCCACCGTGCCGGGACGCTGTCGCTGGTCGTGTGCAACACCGTCGAGCGGGCCCAACACGTGTACAGCGCGGTCGAGGCGCTGGACGGATCTCAGGAGACCGTCTTGTTGCACCGCAGGTTCCGACCGCCCGAACGCCGCGACCACACCGAGTCGGCCCTTGCCCCCGTGGATGCCTCCGGGCCCGGGCGCATCGTGGTGTCGACCCAGGTGCTCGAGGCGGGCGTCGACGTCGACGCGGCGACGATGATCACCGAGCTCGCGCCATGGCCGTCGATCGTCCAGCGGGCGGGGCGATGCAACCGGGCTGGGCGTGTGGATGCCGCCGAGCTGTGGTGGGTGGACCTCGACGATCGTGACGCCCTCCCCTACGAGCAATCGGACCTCGACGGGGCGCGAATCACTCTCCGGGAACTGGAGGGCTCGACGGTGTCTCCGCGGACTCTCGGCGATCTCGGGCCGCCGCCGCAGCGGCGAGTCCATCACGTGTTGCGCCGCCGGGACCTCGTCGAACTCTTCGATACGAGTCCGGATCTCTCGGGTGATCCCCTCGACGTAAGCCAATTCATCCGCGACGGCGACGAGCGTGATGTCCACGTCGCGTGGCGCGCCGAGCCGGAGCCGTCGATGCCGTCGCCCGATACCGACGAGCTGTGTCCCGTCTCCATCGGCGAGTTCCGCAAGTGGCTGGCGGGCTCCGATCATCGGCCGCTGGCCGTGGACCCTCGGGCGAGCAGTGGCGTGTGGCAGCCCGCCCGAGCCGGTGATGTCCGACCCGGGCAGGTCGTCGTCGTGGACGTCGCCCGAGGCGGCTACGACCCGGCAATCGGATGGTCACGGCGCAACAAGGTGCCGGTGGTTCCCGTGGAGGCCGAGACCGAAGCAACCGGCTTCGGTGACGACGAGTCTCTGGAGGCCGAGCCCGCCTCGACCATCGGCATCTGGTACGGGCTGAGCGATCACCTCGTCGACGTCGATCGTGTCGCATCCGAGATTGTGGATGTCCTCGCGCCCGATCTGACTGATGATCTGCGCTCCGCCTGCGTGGCGGCCGCGGCACTGCACGACCTCGGCAAGGCACATGAGGTCTGGCAGGGTGCGGCTCGCGAAGCGGGCGGGGAGGATTCACCAGCCCCGCCGGGTCTGGTGGCGAAGACTCCGGGGCGAGGCCGGCTTCGGTTCGCCCAGCCTCACTTCCGACACGAACTCGCATCGCTCGTGGCCCTGCGCGGTCACGCGGCCGGTCTCCTCGACGGTCTCGTCGAGGCCGACCTGTGCTGCTACCTGGTTGCGGCTCACCACGGGCGGGTCCGCCTGTCGGTCCGCAGCGTGCCAGGTGAGCGGAGCCGCGACGGTCGACCGGTGATGCTCGGCGTGGTCGATGGCTCGCCGCTACCCACGGTGGAGACCCCGAGCGGCACGTCGCCTGAGGGGGCTCTGGAGCTCGTCGAGACAGCGGCAGCGTGGACGAGAGCGGCCGTCGCGCTCAGGGACAGGAGCGATCTTGGACCGTTCCGGGTCGCCTTCCTCGAAGCGGTGGTCCGCCTCGCCGACTGGGGAGCCAGCCGGATGATCGTCGGAGGTGAGACAGCGTGACCGTCATCCGCCTCGACGGCTGTGCCACCGAGCCGCTTCTCTCGTACCTCTCAGCATTCGGCGTGTTGAGCGCCGTTTCCGAACAACTCGATCCCGATGCCGCCGGCTGGTGGCACCAGGCGCGGTTCCACGTGGAGCTCACCGACGCGGACCGTGAGGGTTTCGTCGACTTCTTTGCCGACACCTACCGGCCCCTTCCCATCATCTCGCCGTGGAACAGCCGTGGTGGCTTTCGGCTCGATCGTCTCCAGACGAGCGAGAAGCGGGTCGCCTCGATCGAAGAGTCCGACCTTCCGCGTCTCGAGCCATATCGGCGGGCCATCCGGGCGGCGCGGGAGGTCTGGCTCGAGGCAGAGCACCTCGGGCTGATCGGCGGTGGGTCCGTTGGCGCCCGTGACAAGGCCGAGTTCGTGAAGCTCTGTCGAGGCCGTCTGCCCGACGAAGCCCTGGGATGGCTTGACACGGCGGTCGTGATCCTCGGCGACGACGAGAAGTACCCCGATCTCCTCGGTGGAACGGGCGGAAATCTCGGCAGCGGTGATCTCTCCTCGAACGCCCACGACGCCGCGTGGTGGCTGTGCTCGGAGAGCGACGTGCGCGACCATGTCCGCCACGCACTCTTCGGTGAGGGCGCGCCGAAGCTCAGGGAGCTTCTCGTCGGCCAGTTCGACCCGGCCGGTGCCGGGGGAGTGAACATGGGCCCGTCGAGCTCGATTGTGAACCCGGTCTCGTTTCTTCTTGCTCTCGAAGGTGCGTCGCTGTTCGCCTCGGGCGTCGCTCGCCGTCTCGATGGCTCGAAGGCGGCTGCGGTGCCTTTCACCGTTCGTGTCTCCGACGGAGTCGCGCCGACGGCCGCCGATCGTGAGAACGTGCGCTCGGAGCTGTGGCTCCCGGAGTGGTCCCGGCCGATGACGTCTCCGGAGGTGCGCGTGATGCTCGCCGAGGGACGGGCACAGTGGTCCGGCTCACAGAGCACCTCCACACTCGACTTCGCCCGTGCTGCGGCGTCGCTTGGCGTCGACCGTAGCGTGACGGCGTTCACGCGCTATCTCATTGCCGAGCGCCATGGGCAGGCCAACCTCGCCGTGCCCGTCGGTAGGTTCTCTACGGGCGAACGACGGAGTGTGGAGCTGACCGCCGCGATCGACCCGTTCCTCCGCTCCGTCGAGCGGGTCTCGAATCCCACCCAGGCCGTGAAGGGTGCGGCGAACGTCGCTCGCCGTCGGATCTTCGACGTCGCCCAGCGGGACACCACCGACAACGCGCGCGGGCTGCTGTCGGCGCTGTTCACCCTCGAGCGTGCCGTCGGTCGATCCCAATCGGCAAGAGAAACCGTGACCCGTCCGGTCCAGGGCCTTCGCGCCGTGGATTGGCTGGATCTTCTGGACGATGCAACGCCGGAGTTCCGGGTCGCTCGGGCGATCGCGTCGCTCCGGGACCGCACCTGGGCGCCCGAACGCGGGGCTCAGGCCCGCGAGGTCTCGACCATGAGCGTCTTGTGCCGTCCGGTCGAGCGTGACGGCTGGCGCCGCGCCACCGGTGCCTCACCATCAGGTGTGGATGTGCTCGTGTGGTCGGATCATCCGATCATCGTCGACCTGGCCGCGCGGGATGTTCGGGCGGCCATCCGGGACGGGTGGCGTGTACGGAGCGTGCGCTGCGCCCAGCATCCGATCGCCCACGACGGTGGCGCGCCCGAGGAGGGGGACGTGCTCCCTTCACCGGGCCTCGACGTCGCCTTCGACGGGTCCGTCACGTGCGGCTTGGCTGATGTCATCGCATTCGGTGCGCGCGAGCTCGACGATCACCTCATCCGTGAGTGGTTGGAGGCGCTCGTCATGCTCGACTGGACCGACGCCGAGCGCGGGATCTCAGCTCCCGCGACCACCGCGGATGAAATCGGCGTTCCGCTCGGTCCGGCGTTCGCGACGACCGTCCCCTTCTTCAGCAGGGTGACAGTTCGCGTCGGGGGCGAGGGTGCCATCGACCGCTCCGTGCGGTTCCGTCCGACCGGAAGCCACGTCATGGCTGTTGCGCGCGGCGATGTGATGACTGCCACCCGCCTCGCTGTTGCCCGGCTGCGCCAGTTCGGCCTCGGTGTCCCTGTAGGGATCGAGCCGGCCGGCACCGACACCGGTCCTTTCGACGCGGCGCTCGTACCTATGTCGCCGCGCGACACCAGCCGGTCCATGCGTTCGATCGATCCGCCCCATCCGTCAACGTTCTCCCCCCGATCCGAGGAGCTGTCATGACACTGCGCCGTTCGTTCACGATCGAGCTCGTTCCCCACCCTTCGCCGCGGTTCCAGCCGACCGGGTTCCCGGACCTCGGCGCGGCCCGGTTCGAGGCATGGGACGGCGAGGCCGGTGGCTGGACCGAGTGCATCCTCGTCGAATCCCCGCAATCGATGGCGAACCGCCTGGAGGCGGTCGGTTGGATCGACGACGGAGACCGCTCCCGGCCGGCGCCCGCCCTCGATGCTCTCCCGTACGTGCGCGTCGAGGCCGATGACGGTTCGTTCCTCGCATCCAGTCGCACCGAGGCCCACCGTCTCGCGTCGGCGTACGTACTCGACGCGACCGAGGACGGCGAGACGATGAAGGAGGCCCTGCCCGACGAGCTCGGGCTTGAATCCGATCGTCCCCTCGACCACGCCGACTTCTCCCGGCGTCTCTTCAGGATCGACCCGCTCTGCCTTCTCCACGGGGTCTTCTTCGCCCAGAAGTCGTGGAGCGCGCAGCCCAAGGTCGCAAGGGCGGTCACCGCTGCGATCGATGCGATCGATGTCCGTGAGGCTCACTCGGGAGGTGTCAAGTTCGACCAGGTGTCGAACAGGGTTCGTGATGGCGCCGGGACAGCGGAGGGGTACGGCACCGTGCCGCATCACCGCACGGAGTTCACGGCACGCCGAGTGGTGTTGCGATACAGCCTCGACCGAGGCCAGCTCGCCTCGTACCGGCTGAGTGAGGAGGCGACGGATCTGCTCGAGGCCGTCGCGAACTGGGAGCTCGCGTCACTGCTCGACGCGGGTCTCCGCCTGCGCACCGCCTGCGACTTCGACCTGAAGGACGCGGTCGTCATCGACGACGACGGCACGGAGCTCGCCCCGCCAGCTGAGCACGCGGCTCGGATCGCAGCACTCGCCAGCGCCTGCCCGGAGCTCGAGTCCGTCGAGCCCGTCCGTACCGTGGTGTGGGCGGCGAAGAAGAAGTCGAAGAAGTGACGGTCTCGATCGAGATCCGGTTTCCCTGGGGGCGCGTGCATGCGACCCCGTGGGGGCGTCACACCAACGAAGGGGCGGTGGAGTGGCCTCCTTCGCCCCGTCGGATCCTGCGGGCTCTCTACGCCGTGTGGAAGACCCGCCATCCCGGGCTCGATGAGGACACCGTCCACTCCCTGCTCGACAGGTTGACCGTGCCGCCCGAGTACGGCGCCGACGAGGTGCGCTACGGGTCGACGCGTCACTACCTCGCTGCGGACGCCCACACGGCGGGAAACTACGACCGCAACCTTGCGCTCGACGGGTTCATCAGTTGCCGGCCGGATCGAGGTCTCATCGTCTCATGGGACGTCGACCTCGACGGTGCGGAGTCCGAGATCTTCGGGCAGCTCGTCGGATCGATCGGGTTCCTCGGGCGCGCGGAATCGATCTGCGACGCACGCCTCACGGATCAGAGCGTGGCAGAGCGCTCGATTCGATGGCGGCCTCTCACCTCCGTCGACGGCGAGGCGAGTGATCCCACCTACCTCTTGGCTGCGACCGCGCCGCTCGACGTCGACGCGCTGGTCGCGACGCCGTCCTCAGTGCGTTCCTCGAAGCGGCTCCAGCCGGCCAGCGTCATCGCGATTCCATACGCCTCGAACGCCACTGCCGGGGCGGCTGCCGCGAGGCCGTCTCGCCGACCCCTGAGGGTTCCGACCGCGGTCCGCTACCTCCTCGACGGCCCGGCGCTGCCACATCGATATCAGAGCCTCGCCGTGGCACATGTGCTCCGTCAGGCAGCGCTCAAGGTCGGTCCGGACCGTTCCGCGACGCTGTCGGGTCGCGGCTCTGACATAGGCAAGCGGGTGGATCAACACCGACACGCCCACTACCTCGTCTTCTCCTCGACCGGAGAGATGGTCGACACTGCCGTCCTCTGGGCACCGGAGGGACTCGATCCCGATCACGTCCGGGGACTCGTGTCCCTCGAAGCGTTGTGGTCCGACCACCTGAAGGAGGTGCCCACCGTACGGGCCATCGTCGAGGGCGTCGGCGACGTCAGCGTGGTCGCTCCGGAGCTGTGCGCACCCTCGAAGGTCTGGCGGACGTCGACTCCGTTCGTGATCACCCGCTACCCCAAGGACGCCCGTGGCTGGGAGGCGAACGTCGCCGAGCAGGTTCGCGCCGAGGTGGAGCGCCGCGGTCTTCCTGCCGCCGACGTGGACGTTGACCAGGATCCGAGCTGGCGTAGGTTCCGACGTCACCGTCCCGACGGGCGGTCGATGCGCAGTGCCCGGCCCGCCCGTCACGTGACGATTCGCTTCGCTTCGCCCATCGGGGGGCCGATCTGTCTCGGATCTCTCGCCCATTTCTCCCTCGGGCTGTTCGTCCCGGTGACGTAGGGAAACCGATGGGTACGATCCCTGAGCTCGTCCCGGCGCGGATGGTGAACGAGTTCGCCTACTGCCCGCGGTTGTTCTTCCTCGAATGGGTTCAGGCCCGTTGGGCCGACAACCGGGACACAGTCGAGGGCCGCTGGCACCACCGGGCTGTCGACCGGGAGGGCGGCCGCGTCCCGTCGCCCGACGATGACGACGACATCCGTCGTGCTCGCTCGGTCCTGTTGTCGTCCGACGAACTCGGCCTGGTCGCGCGGGTTGACGTGATCGAAGGCGACGCCGACGGCCATGTGATCCCCGTGGACACCAAGAGAGGTCATCCACCCGACACGCCCGCGGGTGCCTGGGAACCCGAACGGGTCCAGGTGTGTGTGCAGGGCCTGCTGCTTCGCGATGCCGGATACCGCTGCGACCAAGGCGTCCTCTATTTCGCGGGCGCCCGGCGCCGCGTCGTCGTCGATTTCGACGACGAACTCGTCGATCGGACGCTCGGGCTACTGCAGGAACTACGAGCCGTTGCCGCAACCGATTCAGCGCCACCGCCGCTGGTGGACAGCCCCAAGTGTCCGCGGTGTTCGCTCGTGGGGATCTGCCTGCCCGACGAGACGAACATGCTGTCGGCGCGTTCGGAGGCGAGGCCGCGGCGACTGATGCCGGCTGCGTCCGCGGCCCGGCCGCTCTACGTGACCGAGCAGGGCGTGTACGTCGGCAAGAAGGGGGGCCGGCTCGAGGTCCGAGAGGACGGCGACGTTGTCGCGTCGGTGCGGCTGATCGACGTGTCCCAGGTGTCGGTCTTCGGCAACATCCAGGTCGGGACCCAGGCAATTCGCGAGCTGTTCGCCCGGGAGATCCCCGTCTGTTGGTTCAGCTACGGCGGGTGGTTCGCAGGGATCGCGGAAGGGCTGCCGTCCAAGCACGTCGAGCTGCGGCGGCGCCAGGTGATCGTGGCGGGCCAGGGCGGACTGGAGATCGCGCGGATCGTGGTCGAAGGCAAGATCCGTAACCAACGCACGTTCCTCCGGCGGAATAGCCGAGATCGCGATGACAGGGTTCTCGATCAGCTCCGGGACCTTGCGTCAGAGGCTGGTGACGCCGTGTCGGTTCCGTCGTTGCTCGGGATCGAGGGGACGGCTGCCCGTCTCTACTTCGATCACTTCCCGCGGATGCTGAGGCCGGAGGCGACGTTGCCCGGCGCGCCGTTCCGCTTCGACGGTAGGAACCGACGCCCACCGCTGGATGCCGTCAACTGTCTTCTTGGCTACTGCTATTCGCTGCTCGTCAAGGACCTGACGGTGACGGCGCTGGCTGTCGGTTTCGACCCGTACCTCGGTTTCTACCACCGCCCGCGATTCGGTCGGCCAGCGCTCGCGCTGGACCTCGCCGAGGAGTTCCGGTCTCTCGTTGCGGACTCGGTCGTCCTGCAGGTGATCAACAACGGTGAGGTCGGGGAGAGCGACTTCGTCGTTCGTGCCGGTGGTGTGGGACTCACGTCGGGCGGTCGCAAGGCGGTGCTCGCTGCGTACGAGCGGCGCCTCGATCACGAGATCCGCCACCCGGTATTCGGCTATCGCATCACCTATCGGCGTGTGTTCGAAGTGCAGGCCAGACTCCTGGCTGCGCACCTGCTGGGCGAGGTGCCCGAGTACGTGACGTTCGTAACGAGGTGACATGGCGGATCGGACCAGGTTCCTTGTCGCCTACGACATCCGCGACGACGGGCGGCTGCGCCAGGTGGCGAAGTGCGTCGAGGGGTACGGAAACCGGCTCCAGTACTCGGTGTTCCTGTGTGACCTGTCGGCGGTCGAGATGTTGCGGCTCCGGACAGAGTTACGCGACGTGATCGATCATCGGGTCGACAGCATTGCGTTCGTGGAACTCGGCTCTCCCGACAGCCGGGGCCGGCACTGTTTCGACTTCATGGGAATGCGTCCGCAGCTCCCGCGAACCGGGGGGCCGACGATCGTGTGACGGATGACGAGCGCTCGGGTGAAGCGCCGAACCCGGGGAGCGCTCGTCCGCTGGTCACGAGGTATCAGCAGCTTGACAACCGACCTGTTCGAGATCTACGAAGGACGCTGCCGTACAGCGCTCGCAGGTTGCGGAAAAACCCCAGGTCACGGGCCCCGAATGCCGCGAGCCCTCTCCCGTCCCTTCGGGGACGGGCTCCATTGCGGCGACGCAGAGCGTGTCGGTGATCCACCACCTGTTCGCCGGCTCTCCCGTCCCTTCGGGGACGGGCTCCATTGCGGCGGCTGCAACCACAGACGCCCCGTTTCGGGCAGCGGCAGCTCTCCCGTCCCTTCGGGGACGGGCTCCATTGCGGCGCGGTACAGCCATCGTGCCCACAGGCGCAGCGTCGAGCTCTCCCGTCCCTTCGGGGACGGGCTCCATTGCGGCACATCGCAGACGGTCCGGAAGAACGAGATGTGGCCGCTCTCCCGTCCCTTCGGGGACGGGCTCCATTGCGGCTAGGTGATGACTTCGGCGAGGAGCGGCTCGCCGCGGGGCTCTCCCGTCCCTTCGGGGACGGGCTCCATTGCGGCAAAGCCGCGGGTCTGTCTGTGGTGAACGCGACGGTCACCTCTCCCGTCCCTTCGGGGACGGGCTCCATTGCGGCGATTGGATACCCACCAAGCAGGCGGAACTCGTTGGGACTCGCCCGTCCCTTCGGGGACGGGCTCCATGGCGGCGACAGGACAGCCAACGCCGCGCCGGGTATGTCGCCGCTCTCCCGTCCCTTCGGGGACGGGCTCCATTGCGGCACGGCGTTCCCGTTCGACGGCACGTTTAGCGTCCTGCATCTCTCCCGTCCCTTCGGGGACGGGCTCCATTGCGGCGACGAAAGGATTGACCACCATGACCACCACCGAGAGCTCTCCCGTCCCTTCGGGGACGGGCTCCATTGCGGCGCGACATGGAGGCCCGCGGCTGGTGGGCGACGCTGCGCTCTCCCGTCCCTTCGGGGACGGGCTCCATTGCGGCACGGTGACAGTCACCGCGGCACGCCCCGACTGCACAGCTCTCC
>JAVJTC010000004.1 GCA_040219085.1 Acidimicrobiales bacterium | reverse complement strand
CGACGACGACACGGCGAGCGCCTCTGATGACGGCGCCTCTGATGACGGCGCCTCTGATGATGGCGCCTCTGATGATGGCGCCTCTGATGACGGCGCCTCTGATGACGGCGCCTCTGATGACGGTGCGGCTGATGATGGTGCGGCCGATGACGGCGCCTCTGATGATGGTGCGGCCGATGACGGTGCGGCTGATGATGGTGCGGCCGATGACGGTTCGTCCGATGGCTACATGTCCACGGTCGGAGCCATCGCGACGGAGGACTACGTCGCGGACCTCGAACCCGCAGGTGACTACACGATCGGCTTCGGCTCGATCGGCCGGGAGATCGACTTCCATGTGACGGTCGAGGAGGGACACGAGTCGGCGGCTGCGGACGCGGGTGTCGATCTCGTCGTCCTGGACAACGCCTATGACGCCGCCCAGGCGGTCGAGAACGCCCGCACCTTCATCAACCAGGGCGTCGACGCGGTCATCGAGTACCAGTGCGACACCCCCACGAACGACGTGATCGCCGATCTCATGGAGGAGGCGGCAATCCCCATCGTCGCCATCGACTGTCCCGTGCCGGGTGCTCCGTTCTTCGGAGGAAACAACACGGTCGCCGGCACCCTCGGCGGCGAGAAGCTCGGTGAGATCTTCCTCGATCGTGGCTGGGCCCCCGACGCCACCGCGCTGGTGCTGTTGGAGTTCACTCCCGCAGGCGAGATCAACGATCTCCGCATGCAGGGCTACGAGGACGGTTTCCTTGCACAGGTGCCGGACTTTCCCGCGGACCAGATCGTGCGCCTCGACGTGAACGACACCGAGGACGCGCTGAACAAGATGCGGCAGTGGCTCTCGGGCAACAGTGAGTTCGAGAACGTGCTGGTCGGGTCCATCGAGGACGGCCGAGCCCTAGGGGCCCATCAGGCTCTGCAGGCCGCGAACAAGCAGGACACCTCGGTGATCGTCAGCCAGGGCTGTGACGGTGTCGCACAGGGGCTGATCCGTGGTGGTGATCCGATCTTCGTCGGGTCGGTCGACTACGGACCCGCCAACTACGGATTCTTCACCATCTCCCTGGCGTTGGACATCCTCGCCGGTGAGCCGGTTCCCGAGGAGCTGTTCGTGCCTCACGTGAACTGTGAGGCGGCGACCATCGACGAGCTCTATCCCGCGTAGCCGCCGGGCCCGGCCGATTCGATCCCCAGTTTCGGCCGGGCCGCGGCCCAGCCCATGGTGCCCGACGTGACGAGAGCCAGCTCCGCGCTGATCGAACTCCGTGGTATCGCCAAGCGATATCCCGGCCAGGTAGCGCTCGACGACGTCTCGTTGACCATCGGCCGGGGTGAGGTGCACGCCCTGGTCGGGGAGAACGGTGCGGGCAAGTCGACGCTCATCCGGGTCATCGCGGGTGCCACCCAGCCCGACGAAGGCACGATCCTCGTCGATGGTGAAGTGCACCGGATCCTGGGACCAAGGGTTGCTCGCGACCTGGGAATAGCGGTCGTTCATCAGGAACCCCAGATCGCCATCAACCGCAGCGTCGCAGAGAACGTGTTCCTCGGGGCCCTGCCCTCGGTTGCCGGCGGGGTCTTCTTCGATCGCTCCGCGGCGAAACGTCAAGCCCGGCGGGTGCTCGAACCGTTCGGAATGGACATCGACCCGCACCGGACGATGTCCGACTACGGGACAGCGGCTCGGCGTGTGATCGAGATCGCCCATGCGGTGTCGCAGAATGCGCGGCTGCTGATCCTCGACGAACCGACCGCTGCGCTTCCCGCAGCCGAGCGGTCTGTGCTCCTCGGCCTCGCCCGGGACTTCGCCGATGGCGGCGGAAGCGTCCTCTATGTGTCGCACCACCTCGACGAGATCCTCGAGATCGCGGACACGGTGACCGCCCTGCGCAACGGGCGCCATGCCGGCACGCGGCCCCGCTCGCAGGTCGATCGCGCCATTGCCATCGAGATGATCCTCGGCGCCTCCCTCGATCCCTACGTGCGCGACTCGTCGGCTGTGCGATCAGAGGTCGTCCTCGACGTACGGGATCTCAAGGTCACCCGCGACGGCGCATCGAACGACATCCAACTCCGCCGTGGCGAGGTCCTCGGTATGTTCGGTCGTATCGATGCCGGACACGAAGAGGTCGCCCGGATCGTGGGTGGTGTCACGCGTCCGGTGGGCGGCACGATGCGTCTGGGCGGTCAGCGTTTCCGGCCGCGATCTCCCCACGCCGCGAAGCGACGCGGCGTCTCGTTTCTTCCCGGTGAGCGCAAGAAGCAGGCCATATTCGCGAACTCCAGCGTGACGGAGAACATCCTGGCCGGGAACGGGATCGGTGCGTTCGCCGGTCTCGTCAGGCGAGGTCGCCGCCACTCCGCCGCAGAGCTGTGGCGGGAACGTCTCGGCATCAAGGTCCCCGATGTCCGGCAGTCCATCAGCACGCTGAGCGGCGGGAATCAACAGAAGTGCCTGATGGCGCGTCTACTCGCGTCGGAGCCGACGGTTCTCGTCTTGGAGCACCCCACGGTCGGGGTAGATCTCGGGGCGCGCGCCGAGATCTACCAGACCATCGCCCGCGCAACCGAGGAGGGTCTCGCCGTCCTGGCGGTGTCCGATGACCTCGATGAGCTCAAGGCACTCTGCGACCGTGTGCTCGTCTTCCGGAATGGCGCCATCACCGGAGCTCTCGTGGAAGACGAGATCTCCAGTTCGACCATCCTGGGGCTGGCGCTGTGAGCGTCGCCGAGTCCTGTTCGGTGGCCGTGTACCCGTCCGGCGGGCCCCCCCGCAACCGACGCATTCATCTGCGCGCTGAAGTGAAGGATCTCTCATGCCGCTGACCGCCGATCCAACACCTTCCGAAATCGAGCGGTCCGACCCGGCCCCGGACGACGTAGCTCCCGCCGGTCGACGGATCCCGGAATTGGCCCGACGGGCGTTCGCGGACTTCTCGGCCCATCCCGCCGCGGTCCTGCTGGTCTTCCTCGTGGCGATGTGCGTGGGGCTCTCCGTCGCCGACGACGCATTCCTGACCCGCAACAACCTCGTCGCGGTGGGTCTCGCCGTGAGCGTTGTCGGGATTGCGGCCGTGGGCCAGACAATCGTCGTGATCTCAGGGGGGCTCGACCTCTCGACGGAGTCGGTGATCGCCCTCACGAGCGTCGTCATCGCCGACCAGCTCCAGGCGGGGGTTCCGGTCGGGGCGACACTCCTGCTCGGCATCGGTGTCGGGGCGGCGGCGGGCCTCGTCAACGGCCTGGTGATAGCGAAGCTCCGGGTCAACCCGGTCATCGCGACCTTGGGATCGCTCACGTTCCTGCGGGGCTTCGCGCGCATCTACGCCGAGGGCCGCACCATCCCGGTGTCCGATCAGACGATGCGCGACATCGGACTCGGGGAGTTGCCCGGCGGGGTGCCCGTGCCCGTCGTCGTCATGTTGGGGTGCTTCGCCCTCGGTGCCGTCGTCATGATCTGGACGACCTTCGGTCGCAACGCATATCTCGTGGGCGACAACCTCGAGGCCGCCCGCCTCGCAGGTCTGCGGATCTCGCGGTTGCAGGTGGTGGTCTATGTGATCGCGGGGATGTTCTCAGCGGTGGCCGGCATCATTTTCACGGCGACGGTGGGTGCGGGCCTGCCCAATGGTGCCAACGGGACGTCGCTGACGGTCATCGCCGCGGTGATCCTCGGCGGTACCAGCCTGCTGGGCGGCATCGGGAGGGTGGGGGGAACCGTCGTCGGCGTGTTGGTGCTCGGCGTGATCGACAACGGACTCGTTCTTCTCGATGTCAACAGCGACTATCAACTGGTGGTCGTCGGATTGATCCTCGTCATCGCAGTTGCGCTCGATCAGGGCCGGCTGCGGCTCAAGGAGCTCGCCTTCATCGGCCGCACCCGGGGATAGGTACCTGATGCGCTCATCTGAGCGAGTAGGCTCGCGTCTTGTGGATCGTTCCGTGGATGTCACCGATGAGGTGATCGAGCCGCTGCGCTCTCTGGAGCTGGCATTCATCGCCCGCCGGTACTACCTCGAGGGGCGGACCAAGGTTCAGATCGCCGACGAGTTGTCGATCTCGAGGTTTCGTGTCGCTCGGTTGCTCGACGACGCGCGAGAGGCGGGGATCGTCAAGATCGAGATCGCGACACCCAGCCTGATCGACACGGACCTGTCCTTCGAACTCGAGCGCCGATTCGGCCTCGACCGGGCCGTCGTCGCAACGGTCAACGAGTTGTCCGTTGACAGCGTGCGTCTGGCGGTGGCTCGTCTGGCCGCAGCGCTGTTGCCGGAGGTCCTGACCGACGCTGACGTCGTGGGGATCGGCTGGGGGCGCACTCTGCACGATCTGATCTCGCATCTCCCCCCGCTACCGCCGTGTACGACGGTGCAGATCGTGGGCGGGATGCCCGAGGTCGAGCTGTGGATGAACTCGGTCGATCTCGTCCGCCGCTTCGCCGAGCGCACCGGCGGACCGATGCACACGTTCCTGCTTCCGTACCTCGTCAACGACGGAGCGGTGGCGAAGGGACTTCAGGCGGATCCGAGTTTCGTCCGGGCCCGTGGCTGGTTCTCCGAACTCTCCCTCGTCATCGCGGCGATCGGCTCCTGGGACCCACCACAGTCCGGCCTGTTCGACCTCCTGGCCGACGCGGAGCGCGACGAGATCCGATCCGCCGGTGTCGTAGCCGACATCTTCGGCACCCTGATCGACGAGTCCGGCTCGGTTGTGGCCTCGCCGGTGGCGTCGCGGTCGACCGGGATAGATCCGGAGCAGTTGCGCGCCGTACCCTCCGTCATCGGGGTGGCGGCAGGCGCAGCGAAGACACAGGCGGTCGGAGCGGCACTCGAGTCGGGCCTGCTGTCAGCGCTGGTCACCGATGCCGGGGTGGCGCGGGCGCTGCTCGACCTCTGACGCCCGCGGACGCCGGTAGCTGCTCCCCGGTCCTCGTTTCGGGCTCACAGGCCCTCGGCAGCGTCCTCGTGCGGCCCGCTGTGTTGCGCCACTACTTCGTCCTCCAGGGTCATCGAGGTCCCGAGCAGTCCGTTCGCGGCCCGGATCACGGCGATGGCGTCGATTCCGTAGTGGGCGAACAGGTACGGCGGGCGTCCGCCGTGGGTGAAGGTGTCCCGGATCCCCACCCGCCGCAGGGTGGTCCGGATTCCCGCCTCGGCCATGAGTTCGGCTACGGCGGTGCCCAGTCCTCCGCGGGTCAGGTGGTTCTCCACCGTGATCGTTGCGGGACTATCCGCGATCGCCTCGGTCACCCGGAGGTCGTCGAACGGCTTCAACGTCGAGATGACGAGATGAGCTACGGCGACGCCCCCGGCGGAAAGGGTCTCACACGCCCGGGCCGCGTGCGGAGCCGCGGCGCCCGTGCTGAGCACGCAGATGTCGGCACCCTCGGAGAGGACCCTTGCGTGCCCGAGTCGGAACGGCTCGTCGAAGAATCGTGGCACCTCGCCGCGCGGCATGCGGCAGAAGACCGGCCCGTCGATGGCGGGGAGGCTGTCCGTGAACGTCTCGACGTCGGTGGCATCGGCGAGGGACAGGACGGTCATGTTCGGCAGGGTCGTCATCAGCGAGAGGTCGTCGGTGGCCTGGTGGGTGACGCCGCCCGGGGTGGTCAGCCCGGGGAGAAAGCCGATGAGCCTCACCGGAAGATTCGGATAGGCGATGTTGAGCGCTATCTGTTCATACGGTCGGCGGGTGACGAAGACGCTGAAGGACGGGTAGAACGGCTCCAGCCCCTCCCGGGCGAGTCCACTCAGCACACCGACGAGGTTCTGTTCGGCCATTCCGAGTGAGAAGTACCGGTCGGGGAAGGTCTCACGGAACAGGTCGGCCTCGACCGACTTCGTCAGGTCGTTCGTCACGCACACGACCCGCGGGTTCCGACGTGCGTAATCCACGAGGGTCGGACCAAAGGGCCGGGTTGCGACACCTTTCGTCCTCACTGCGTCAGGGCACCGCTGTAGAGAGGGGACGAGGCGCGCATCTCGTCGGCTTCACCCGGCCGGAAGCGGATGAAGTGGGTCATCGCGTCGGTTCGACCCGAGATGGCGGGAAAGCCGCGGCGGGGATCCGTGCGGCAGACGACGACGTTCGGTGCATCTTCGGGACCGCTCGTGGCGGCCGCGACGATGGCGAGGGGATCATGACCGTCGACCTCGAACGCCGCACAACCGAATGCGCGGGCCTTCTCGGTGATGGAACCGACGGGCATGACCGTCGCCATCGGCCCGTCGACCTGCCAGCCGTTCTGGTCGATCAGGATCCTCAGATTGCCCAGGCCGAACGCGGCCGCAGACTGGAGGGCCTCCCAGGTCTGGCCCTCCTGGGTCTCGCCGTCACTGACGAACACCCAGATGAGCCCGTCGTCGCCACATCGACTTCGCCACAGTGCGCGCCCGACGCCGACTGACAGTGCCTGGCCCAACGATCCGCCGGTGACCTCGATCCCGGGACTGTGTTCCGCTCCGATCATCTCGAGCGTCGTGCCGTCGCTGTTGTAGTCGTCGAGGGCATCCGAACTGAGACGCCCGGTCTCGATGAGGGCCGCGTAGACCGCTGTCGAGTAATGCGCCGGTGAGAGGATGAACCGATCGGCGCCGGCAACGTCCGGGCCGTTGAACTCGCCACCCCACTGGGTCGCCCTACCGGGGCCGGGTGTACCGGCGAAGGGTCGGGGGGTCCGGTTGGCCGGAGGCGGCCCGAGTCGCATGAGCCGCACGTAGAGCGTGGCGAGTATCTCCGCCGACGAACAGGCCTGGATGAGGTAGCCGCCGTCGTGTTTCTCGGCGAGCTCGAATCCGCGCCGCCGGATCATGGCAGCGACCCGCTCCACTTCCGCCAACCAGTCGCCGTCGGCGACGTCACCGTCCGGGGGGCTCATATGAGCAGCTGAAGTCATCAGGTGAGACGGTATCCGTGTCGCCGGTGGGCGTCAAGGAAGAACAAGAGCACGTGGTTCGGGCCATCTCGATGTGTCTTGACCCACCGCAGGGCTGGCCATACGCTCATGCGAGAAGTATTCGTGCCCGTATGAGCAGCCCGCCCACGTGGAGGTGCTGCAGTCACCAGGAGGTCGTGGAGTGGGGGGAAACCGGGGAGTCGCCTACATGGAGCCGGGTCGCGTGGAGGTCGACGAGATCCCCTACCCGGACCTCGTCCTGCGGGACGGCCCCGGCGTGAATCCCGCCAACGTGGGGCGTATCTGCCAGCACGGCGTGATCCTGAAGGTGATCTCGACGAACATCTGCGGATCCGATCAGCACATGGTCCGGGGACGGACCACTGCGCCGCCGGGTCTGGTGCTGGGTCACGAGATTCTCGGTGAGGTCGTAGAGATCGGCACTGACGTCGAGTTCGTGCGGGTCGGAGACGTCGCTTCGGTCCCGTTCAACATCGCCTGCGGGCGCTGTCGGAACTGCAAGGAGGGTCATACCGGGGTCTGTCTGAACGTCAATCCCGATCGACCCGGTTCGGCCTACGGCTACGTGGACATGGGAGGCTGGGTAGGCGGTCAGGCCGAGTACGTCATGGCTCCCTATGCGGACTGGAATCTGCTCGTCTTCCCTGACCGGGACCAGGCGATGGAGAAGATTCTCGACCTCACGATGCTGTCCGACATCTTCCCGACCGGGTATCACGGTGCCAAGACGGCGGGTGTCACGTCGGGGTCGACCGTCTATGTCGCGGGCGCGGGCCCCGTCGGGTTGGCCGCGGCCCATTCCGCCCAGTACCTGGGCGCGAGCGTGGTGATTGTCGGCGACCTGATCCCCGAGAGGCTCGCTCAGGCTGCGAGCTTCGGCTGCGAGACCGTCGACCTCCGCAGCGATGCGACCCTGTTGGAGCAGGTCGAACAGATCCTCGGCGTGCCCGAGGTCGACGCGGCGGTCGACGCCGTCGGATTCGAGGCCCGTGGTCACGGTGCCGATGCGGAACGCGAGGCTCCTGCGACCGTCCTGAACTCGATCATGGAGGTGACCAGGGCTGCGGGGCGTCTCGGCATCCCCGGCCTCTACGTCACGGGCGACCCCGGGGGCGTCGACGAGGCCGCCCGGCGGGGGAACCTGTCCGTGCGGATCGGGCTGGGTTGGGCGAAGTCCCACACGTTCACGACGGGCCAGTGTCCCGTCATGCGTTACAACCGCAACCTGATGCAGGCGATCCTGCACGATCGCGTTCGTATCGCCGAAGCGGTGGGGGCCACGGTGATCTCGCTCGACGACGCGCCCCGGGGGTACGCGGACTTCGACGGGGGAGCCAGTAAGAAGTTCGTGATCGATCCGCACGGCATGATCCCTTCGGCGTGACGGGACGATCGTGACTCCGACGATCTCCGACCGGCCGGCCGTGGTGATGTGTTTCGGTGACTCCAACACGTGGGGTCATCCGCCGATCGAGAGTCTCGACGTGTCCGTTCGGCGCTACGACCGCACTCAGCGCTGGCCCGGTGTGATGGCCGATGCTCTCGGTGACGGCTTCGTGGTCATCGAAGAAGGGCTCAACGGCCGTACGACGGTCTTCGACGACCCCGTCGAAGGTGCCGACCGCAATGGCCTCACCTACCTTCCCGCATGCCTCGAGAGCCACAAGCCCCTCGACGTCGTGGTGATCATGCTCGGAACCAACGACCTGAAGGGACGATTCGCAGCGTCCGCGTTCGACGTCGCCTGGGGCGCCGCGAGGCTGGTCGAGGTGGCTCGGACCGGAGGGTACGGGCGGGAGGGCTCGGCTCCGGAGATCGTCCTGGTGGCCCCTCCGCGTCTCGGGCCCCTCAGCACCTTCGCCGAGCTCTTCGTGGGTGGTGAGGCCAAGTCCGCGCTGCTGTCCGAGCGGCTGCGCGGGTTCGCCGCAACTCTCGATTGCGGCTTCATGGACGCGGCCCAGTTGGTGGAGACCAGCTCCGTCGATGGGATCCATCTCGGCCCGGAGGCGCACCATCTCCTCGGCCGTGCACTGGCCGAACAGGTTGGTGCGGCGGTCGATGATTCCGTTGCCGGTTGATCGCCACACATCCGCATTCTACAATTATGAGCGTGATACGGCTCAGATGAGCAATTCTCGCCCGGGACCTGGAAGGACCAGACATGCCTCTCGTAAGTACCGAAACAGTCGAGTACGGACAGCTCGATCCGGCGGGTCCCGTCTTCAACGAGGAGGCCCACGCGCTCCCCGGCGAAGGTCGGGTGCTCTCCGATGCCGAGGCCCGCTTCTACCACGAGCACGGCTACGTGCTCATCCCGAACGTGTACAGCGACGATCAGATCGAGCAGATGCGCGAGGGCCTGATGGACCTCATCGCCCGCTGGGCCTGGAACGACGAGGGTTGGACGGGCCCGTGGCGCAAGGTCTACATGGACGAGGAGACCGAGAAGCTCTCCAAGCTCATCTATCTCCACGATCTCGATCTGTACTCGGGGGCCTGGATGCAGGCTGCGACGAACGACCGCCTCTGCGATGCTCTCGTCGACCTGCTCGGGCCGAACGTCGAGCATCACCATCAGGCCATGCACGTCAAGCCCCCCCAGACCGGCATGCCGTTCCCGGTCCATCAGGACTGGCCCTTCTATCCCCACACCGATGACCGCCACCTGCTGGCTCTCGTCCACCTCGATGACACCAACGACGAGAACGGATGCTTCCGGTTCCTCGACGGTTCCCACAAGCTCGGTGCGCTCCGCCACATCGTGACGGAGCCTGACGGCACACCGTGTTCGCCCCATCTGCCCACCGACGCGTACAAGCTCGAGGACACCACGCCCGTTCACGCCAAGGCGGGTGACGTGATCGTGTTCAACACCAACACGATCCACGGCTCCAACATCAACACGACGAACGCCTATCGGCGTGTCGTGCGGATCGGCTACCGCACCCCTGACAACGAGCAGACGGCGGGGATCTACTACCAGAACAACTGGGGGGGCGTCGGCATCGCCCGTGAACGCCCGAACTTCATGGTCCGGGGACAGCGCCCCCGTGTGGCCGGCGAAGAGCCGTTCCCCACTCCCGGCGTCGAAGACGACGTCTTCGGTGTCACCCAGGGCGGCGGGCAGAATGCCAGGGGAATCGAGTCGCAGCTGGACCGGGACTGATGAACCCGATGTCGGTCGGATCTCGCCCCGGATGGGCGGGGCGGATGCTCGCTCGACCGGCGACGTGACAGCGATGCAACTCAGGACCTTCATGCCCCTCTGGGGTCTGTCCGGGCCGCCCCTGGGGGAGGTCCTCGGCCGTATCGCCGACGCCGGCTACGACGGCCTCGAAGGGCCGGCTCCGGAGTTCATGGCGACGTTGGGTTGGTCGACGGCCCGGGAGGCCCAGCGCCTCCCGGAGCTTCTTGCCGAGCACGGCCTCGAGTACCGGGTGATGATCTTCACCCACACGCCGGACTTCTCGACGCGCTGGGGTGGGATCGACCTGGCACCGGACGCCACCCATGTCTCCACATTCGACCGCCAACTCGACGACGCCCTCTCCGCAGGTGCGTGTGCGGTCACGTTGCACGGTGGGGCGGACCGGTTCGGCCCCGACGAGGCGCGTGCGTTCATCGAACACACGCTCACCCGTCAGGAAGAAGTCGGCGTCACCATCGCCCACGAGACCCACCGCATGCGGATTCTCTACAACCCGTTCCGTACGGCGGCGCTACTCGAGGAGTACCCCTCGTTGCGGATCGTGGCTGATTTCAGCCACTGGGTCTGTGTCTGTGAGCGGCTACTGGACGACTGCGCCGCCGAGTTGGCGCTGGCCTGCAGCCGCGCCGACCACATCCATGGACGGGTGGGCTTTCCCCAGGGGCCCCAGGTCAACGACCCGTCCGCTCCCGAGAACGGCCCGGCGCTCGAGGCTCATGAGGCCTGGTGGGCCCAGATCGTCGCCGAGCACAGCGCGCGGGGCGAGGATGTGATCACCTTCGATCCTGAGTACGGCCCGCCCGACTACATGCCCGTGCTGCCGTTCACGGCTCAGCCGGTGAGCGACCTCTGGTCGGTTCGCTCGTGGGCCGTCGAGCGGTTCAGCCGTCAGCTGGGGGAACCGGCGTGAGTCTCGTCTGCGGGGTCGACTGTTCGACCCAGGCCACCAAGGTCGTCGTGGTCGATCCCCGGGACGGTCGGGTGGTCGCATCGGGCCGGTCGCCTCATGTGGTGACCGGCGAGGGGGCGACGAGTGAGACCGATCCGGTCCAGTGGTGGGCCGCGCTCGGGGATGCGATCGCTCAGACCGGCCGGGCTCGGGACATCGATGCCATCTCCATCGCCGCTCAACAGCACGGTCTCGTCCTCGTCGACGCCGATTCGATGCCGCTGCGTGACGCGATCCTCTGGAACGACAGCCGATCGGCTCGGGAGGCCGAGGACCTGATTGCAGCCCTCGGCGGCGCGGCCAGTGCGGCCGACCGCGTCGGCAGCGTCCCCCTGGCGGCTTTCACCGTCACTTCGTGGATGTGGGTTCGTCGGCACGAACCGTCGGTCGCGGCAGCGGTCCGGGGGATCCGGCTTCCACACGACTGGCTGAACGAGCGTCTCACCGGGACCGCCACGACGGATCGAGGCGACGTGTCTGCGACGGGCTGGTGGTCCACGGCAACCGACGACTACATGCCCGATGTCCTGACGCTCGCGGATGTGGACATCGATCCCGACCTGCTTCCTGCCGTGGCCGGACCCAGCGACACCGTCGGCTCGGTCAGCCAGGAAGCCGCCGCACATCTGGGCCTGCGGACGGGTGTCGCGGTGGGGCCGGGGACGGGTGACAATCCGGCTGCGGCCCTCGCGCTCGGCCTCGGCGAGGGCGAACTTGTCGTGAGCCTCGGGACGTCGGGAACCGTCTACACCCGCTCGTCGGTCCGCTCGGCTGAGCCGACCGGCGCGATCGTCGGGCTTGCGGACGCGACGGGCCACTATCTGCCGATCGCGTGCACGCTCAACTGCACTCTCGCCGTCGACCGGGTGGCGACCTGGCTCGGGATCGACCGCGAGTCCGCCAGTGATGAGAGCCGTGGCGTCACCGTTCTCCCCTTTCTCGACGGAGAGCGGACCCCCTATCTCCCCCACGCATCCGGCGCGATAGAGGGCCTTCGGCATGAATCGACGCCGGGGCACATTCTGCGGGCGGCCTACGAGGGGGCGGGTGCGAGTCTCATCGAGGCCATCGACGTCTTGGATCACCACTCCTCGGGCGTCGCCGCAGACGCGCCGATCATCCTCATCGGGGGCGGGGCGCGTGGTCCTCTCTGGCATGACGTCGTAGCGGCGTTGTCCGGCAGGTCGCTTCTCGTGCCGGACTGCGAGGAACTGGTGGCCATGGGTGCGGCGGTCCAGGCAGCGGCGATCCTCGACGGGACCGGTGTCGATGAGGTCGCGGCGCGCTGGCAGCTTCGCGAAGGCGCGAGGGTCGCGGCTCCGCCCGATGGCGCGGACACCGAGGTCTTGGCCAGGATCAGGCGTGTCCGCTCCCAGTTGTTCGAGTCGACCGGCTCCGGGGCCGGCTGACCGGCCTCGTTCGACCGGGCTTGTCCGGCCACGGTCGGCGGTCGTTCTCTCAGGCCCGCAGCGCCCGCACGGCGTTGTCGACGAGGCGCAGCCCGACGTCGTCACCGAGCGACATGATGGACTCCGGGTGGAACTGCACGGCCGCAATCGGCAGCTTGCGGTGTTCCACGGCCATCACCACGTTCCCGTCGTCGCCCGTCGCGGTGATCTCGAGTTCCGCGGGGACGTCGTCGGGGCGCGCGTACAGCGAGTGGTAGCGGCCGGCCTCGAACGTCGCCGGCATCCCGGTGAACAGGCGGCCGCCGGTGACGTGGATGTCGCTCGCCCGTCCGTGCATCGGCGGTTCCAGCGTGGACAGGGTGCCGCCGAAGTGTTCGACGACCCCCTGAAGCCCGAGGCAGACCCCGAAGACCGGTAGGCCCGCGGCGAGTGCCGCCTCGACCGTCGCCGAGACCGCGAAGTCCTCGGGGCGGCCCGGGCCGGGGGACAGGACCACGAGTCCGGCGCCCGAGTCTGCGAGTTCGGCCGGGTCGAACCCGGCCCGCCACGTCGTCACCTCGGCGCCGGTGCAGCGCAGGTAGTTGGCGAGGGTGTGCACGAAGCTGTCGCGGTGATCGACGAGGACGATCCGCAGACCTTCGCCCCCGTCGGGGGTGTAGCTGTGCGCCGTCCGGGTGCGGCCCGGGTGGCGGATCGCGTCGAGGAACGCCGATGCCTTGAGCGCGGTCTCGGCCTCCTCGGCCTCCGGGTCGGAGTGGTACAGCAGGGTGGCGCCTACGCGCAGGTGGGCCATGCCGTCGCGCATGTGGATCGTCCTGAGGGTCAGACCCGTGTTGAGCCCCCCGTCGAATCCCACCCGGCCGACGGCCCCGCCGTACCAGGCCCGTGGCGTGCGCTCGTTGTCCTCGATGAACTGCATCGCCCAGGCCTTCGGGGCCCCGGTCACGGTCACAGCCCAGGTGTGGGTGAGGAAGGCGTCGAGCGCGTCGTAGCCGGGCCGCAGCCGTCCCTCCACGTGGTCCACCGTGTGGATCAGCCGGGAGTACATCTCGACCTGACGACGGCCGATGACCTTGACCGATCCGGGCACGCAGATCCGTGACTTGTCGTTGCGGTCGACGTCGGTGCACATCGTCAGTTCCGATTCGTCCTTGTCGCTGTTGAGCAGCGCCAGGATCTGGCTCGCGTCGCCGATGGGGTCGTCGCCGCGGGCGATGGTCCCCGAGATGGGACACGTCTCGACCCGGTCGCCCTCGACCCGTACGTACATCTCCGGCGACGCGCCCACGAGGAACTCCCCGTGGCCGAGGTTGATCAGGAATCCGTACGGCGCCGGGTTCTGTTCACGCAGGATGGTGAACAGCTCCGCCGGGGTGCTCGTCGTCGGTTCCGTGAACCGCATCGACGGCACGACTTCGAACAGGTCCCCCCGTGCGAACTTCTCACGGGCGACTTCGACCAGTTCCGCGTACTCGCCCGACTCGTGGTCCCGGCTCGCGGGCCGGTCCGCCGCCGTGAACGGATGGGAGCCACCGCCACCGGCCCGGTCGGCGGTGGTCGACGCGTCCACTGTGAACTCGTAGTCGTAGCGGGTCGCCACCGCCGCCTGATGGTCCACGACGAGGAGACTGTCGGGGATGTACAGCACGAGGTCCCGCTGGTCTTCGGGGCGGTCGATGCGTCGTTCGATCGGTTCGAACTCGTACGCGAGGTCGTAGCCGAAGGACCCGTACAGGCCGAGGTGGGGATCCTCGTCGGCGGCGAAGAGGTCCCGCAGCGCGCGGACGACCAGAAAGGTGGAGGGCCGGCGACTGCGTTCCTCCTCCGGTACCCGTTCGTCGGAGGGCACGATCCGGCCCGTGACCGTGTCGCCGTCCAAGGTGCTCGTCACCGACGCGAGCGCGCCGACGGCCGCGGCGATCGCAGGGAGCAGAACCCGGCCGCGCTCGTTCAGGGCTTCGATGGTGAAGGCACCCGCCCGGGCCGACAGCACGACGGGCGGGTCGACGAAGCCGAGGTCCCAACGCGTGTAACGCCCCGGGTACTCGTAGCTCGACGACAACAGGACGCCACGCCTGTCCTCGAGCGCGCCGATCAGATCGTCCACCGCGGCGCCGGGTTCGGCGGTGGTGGCGTGACGCGTCACGCCGATCCCGCCGTTCGTGGCGTAGTGGATCGCCTCGTCGGTGATCATGGATGCTCCTCGGTTCGGGCGGGCGGGTCCCGAAAACGCACGAGAGCCGCCCGTAGTGGGCGGCTCGGTGTTCTCGTCGATGCGCGGAGCCGCCCTAGAAGGTCGGCCACCACCAGCACGTCACGCTGTCACGCATCATCGGCGAGAGCCTAGCCGCCCACGGCGATGTCGAGCGACGCGATAACCGAGTCGATGTCCGGGCGGGCCAGGTCGAAGTCCGGAGCGAGGGCGATGGCCGTCAACGTGAGGACCTGGTCGCCGGCCGCGACGAACACGAGGAGTCCCCGTCCGCCCAGGGTGTCCTCGCTGCCGGCGAGGGCGATCTCGAGGCGCCGGGCCGGCAGGTCCGAGACCGTCGTCGCCTCGTCGAGGATCAGTTCGTCACCTTCGCCGACGAGCAGGCCGGCCGCCTCCGCGGCGAGGTCGTCGATCGAGTCCCGCAGCAGCGGGCCCATGTCCACGGCGAAGCCCAGGCTCGCCAGTTCTCCGTTCTCGCCGGTGGTCGCGAGGAGATCCACGATGGCCACCTCGCAGGGTTGTTCGGCCGTGGCGATGCTCAGACTCTCGGGAACGGTGCCCCGCGCGCTCACCGATTCGTCGGCGGACACCAGCGTGAACTGCTGTCCGTCCACCTCGGCCGCGGCGCACGGACCATCGGTGCCGGTGCCGGTGCCGGTGCCGGCTCCGGCGCTGCCGTTGTCGCCCGCGCCGTCAGCCGCGGCGGCATCGTCACCGGCGTCGGTCCCCGATGAACACGCGGCCAGCGTGATGACGACGAGGATCGAGGCGAGCAGTCTCATCAGGCGCGAACGTCGGGAGTGCACGGCCGCTGACCCTAGCGACACGGGCCTCCGCCCCAGTGTCGCCTGCGGTCTTCCGGCCCGTTCTGCGCGCTCCGTGGTCACCGAAACCTGAGTGGAATACACGCAGGTTTGCTGCGTTGTACAGATTGATGTCTCCCGAGAACGCGCTCAACACCGACCTCTACGAGGTACTGGGCGTCGCCGCCGATGCGACCCCCGCCGAGATCACCTCGGCGTACCGCGCGCTCGCCCGCAAGCTGCACCCCGACGTCAACGCCGACGCGGGTGACGGCGAGCGGTTCAAGGACGTGACCGCCGCCTACGACGTGCTCGGCGACCCTGACAAGCGTGCCGAGTACGACGAGTTCCGCTCGATGGTCGGCTCGGGCTTCGCCGGGGACGGCTTCTCCCACGGCGGTTTCGACACCGAGGGCTGGGGGCGATCCGGGCACTCCACGGCGCACGGGTCCGACGCCGGATCGTTCGGGGCGGGCGGCGGATCCTTCGGGTCCGGTGACCTCGGAGACCTGCTCGGGAGCCTGTTCGGTTCCCGCAACGACGCCGGATTCAGTGACCGCCCCCACCGGGGGCCCGACGCCGTGGCCCGCGTCCCCGTCTCTTTCACGGATGCGGTGACGGGCACCACCGTCACCCTCTCCGGGGCCGGTGGCCGACGGATTCCCGTGACCATCCCCGCGGGCGTCGACACCGGGGACCTCCTGAGGGTCCCGGGCGCAGGCGGCCCCGGCGTCAACGGCGGGCCCGCCGGTGACCTCCTCGTGGAGGTGATCGTCGGGTCCCACCCCCGATTCACCCGCGACGGCCCCGATCTGCTCACCACCGTGACGGTTCCGTTCACGACCGCCGCCCTCGGTGGACGCACCCGCGTCGCCACCCTCGACGACGCCGTCACCATCAAGATCCCCGAAGGCACCCAACCCGGCCGGGTCATGCGGGTGCGCGGTCGGGGTGTCGCCGCCGAGAACCAGAAGGGAGATCTCCTCGTCACCATCGACGTGGCGGTCCCGACGAAGTTGAGCGACGATCAGCGTGCGGCCGTGGAGGCCCTGCGCGATGCGCTCGAGACCCAGGAGAGATGAGAGATGGCACTCGACCCGCAACGATGGACCCACAAGACAGCCGACGCGATCCAGACCGCCGTCGACGCCGCGCGCGCCCGGTCCAATCCCGAGGTCATGCCGGCCCATGTGCTCACCGCGCTCCTCGGCCAGGCCGAGGGTGTGGTCCTGCCTCTCCTGCAGCGCGTCGGCGTGGCGCCCCTGTCGCTGCGCAACCGCCTCGACGACGAGATCGCCAAGTTCCCGAGCGCCTACGGCGGCGGGGATCCACGGATCAGCCGTGACCTCACCCAGGTCCTCGAAGCCGCTGACACCGAACGCACCACTCTCGCTGACGAGTACCTCTCCACCGAGCACCTGCTCCTCGCGATGGCCGATCGCGTCGGTGTCGACCGCGAGACCCTGCTCGGCGCGCTGCGCGAGGTGCGCGGTAGCCAGCGGGTGACGTCGCAGAATCCCGAGGACACCTATCAGGCCCTCGAGAAGTACGGCCGTGATCTCGCCGAGATGGCCCGCCAGGGAAAGCTCGACCCGGTGATCGGCCGTGACGACGAGATCCGCCGCACCATCCAGGTCCTCTCGCGCCGCACCAAGAACAATCCCGTTCTCATCGGTGAGCCCGGCGTCGGCAAGACGGCGATCGTGGAGGGACTCGCCCGTCGCATCGTCGAGGGCGACGTGCCCGAGAGTCTGAAGAACAAGCGCCTCATCGCCCTCGACCTGTCGGCGATGGTGGCCGGCGCCAAGTATCGCGGCGAGTTCGAGGAGCGCCTCAAGGCGGTCCTCGAGGAGATCTCCGCGGCGGAGGGTGAGGTCATCACCTTCGTCGACGAGATGCACACCGTGGTCGGCGCCGGCGCCGCAGAGGGCGCCATGGACGCCGGCAACATGTTGAAGCCGATGCTCGCCCGCGGCGAGCTGCGCATGATCGGGGCGACGACCCTCGACGAGTTCCGCAAGTACATCGAGAAGGACCCCGCGCTCGAGCGCCGCTTCCAGCAGGTCCTCGTCGCCGAACCCTCCGTCGAGGACACGATCGCCATCCTGCGTGGCCTCAAGGAGCGCTACGAGGTGCATCACGGCGTGCGCATCCAGGACGCGGCCCTCGTGGGCGCGGCCGTCATGTCGGACCGCTACCTCACCGGCCGTTTCCTGCCGGACAAGGCCATCGACCTCGTCGACGAGGCCGGTTCGAAGCTGCGGATCGAGATCGACTCCATGCCCGAGGAGATCGACGCGGTGGATCGCCGTATCCGTCAGTTGGAGATCGAACGGGTGGCGCTCGCCAAAGAGACCGACACGGCCTCCGCCGAGCGGCTCGACGCTCTCGATGCCGAGCTCGCGGACCTGCGGGAGCAGCTTCTCGGGATGCAGGCCCACTGGAACTCCGAGAAGGACGCCATCGGCCGCATCCGTGAGCTCAAGGAACAGACCGAGGAGGCGCGCGAGCAGGCCCAGTCCCTCGAACGCTCCGGAGACCTGACCGGCGCCGCGGAGATCCGCTACGGGCGCCTGCCGGACCTGGAGCGTGCGACCGACGACGCCACCCGCCAACTCGACGAGCTCCAGTCGGTGCGCCGCATGCTCAAGGAGGAGGTCGACGCCGAGGACATCGCCGAGGTCGTCAGCCGTTGGACCGGCGTCCCCGTCTCACGGCTCCTCGAAGGTGAGCTCGCGAAGCTCGTCCACCTCGAGGAGTACCTGCACCGTCGGGTGATCGGTCAGGACGCGGCCGTCACCGTCGTGGCGAACGCCGTGCGCCGCAGCCGCGCCGGCCTGTCGGATCCGAACCGACCGATCGGCTCGTTCCTGTTCCTGGGTCCCACCGGCGTCGGCAAGACCGAGCTCGCACGTTCGCTCGCCGAGTTCCTCTTCGACGACGAGCGGGCGATGATCCGCATCGACATGTCGGAGTACATGGAGAAGCACGCCGTCGCCCGCCTCGTCGGAGCGCCCCCCGGCTACGTCGGCTACGACGAGGGAGGCCAACTCACCGAGGCCGTCCGGCGTCGGCCGTACGCGGTCGTCCTCCTCGACGAGATCGAGAAGGCCCACGGCGACGTCTTCAACATCCTGCTGCAGGTCCTCGACGACGGCCGCCTCACCGACGGGCACGGCCGCACGGTCGACTTCACGAACGTCGTGTTGATCATGACGTCGAACCTCCCGGTCGAACCGGCCGAGTACTTCAAGCCGGAGTTCGTGAACCGGATCGACGACATCGTCCGCTTCGCCGCTCTGACCACCGAGGACCTCACCGAGATCGTCGACATCCAGTTGGAGCGTCTGCAACAGCGCCTCGCCGAGCGACGTCTCGGGCTCGACGTGACCGATGCCGCCAAGGCGGAGCTCGCGAAGATCGGGTACGACCCGGCCTACGGTGCCAGGCCCCTCAAGCGGGTGATCCAGCGGGAGGTGTCCGACCGGCTCGCACTCGAGATCCTCGAGGGCGGGTTCAGCGACGGTGACACCGTCGTCGTGGACTCCAAAGAGGGCGAGTTGGTCATCGACCGGCGTTGAGATCCGCGGGGATCAACCGACGACCGCCAACGTGATGAATCCGGTGGCGAGCGCGTGGGCGACGGCGGTGAGGTCGCCGGATCGGACGGCGATCGAAACCGTCCGATCGGCCAGGCCCAGCACCGTTGCCCCCTGCGTGACGATCTCCGCCGGTTCGGCTGCGCCCGGCGCGACGGGGAACGTCACGACCACGTCGACGAGATCGCCGATTTCCAGGCGGGCCGGAGCCACGGGCAACACGACGTCGACCGCCGCGGTGCCTGAAGGTAGGTCCGACCCGCCCCCGGCGCCGGCAACCCGGTGACCGACCAGGATCTCGCCGGCGTCGATACGCGAACGCGCGGTCGACCCCGGGGGAATCACGTCCAGGCGACCCTCGGGGAGCACCGACGCCGGCAGGTTGCGCCACACGATCGTGTCTCCGCCGACCGGGTCGCCCGGAACGAGGTCGACCGCGGCGACCGCGACCTGCTCGGTCTCGCCCCAGGCGCGCCGTTCGGCCTCTGCCCTGTCGATGACTGTCACGACCCGCCAGACGACGAGGAGGATGCAGACCGCGACGATGGCCCAGTGGACGAGCGGACTGCGCAGGCGCCGCACGATCGGGTGGCGTTGCCAGCGCGGATGTTGCGTGGGCATTGGACTTCCCCGCTTCGGAGCCCGTGGCTCCCGAGACTCTCGAGGGGGAAGATCAGCCGTAGCGGTCGCAGAGACCGGCGCGGCCCGACCCGGGTGACGCTACTTCTTGGAGTCGGACTTGGTCGACGACGACGAGGAGTCAGATCCGCCCGAGGACTTCGAATCCGACGACTTCGAATCCGACGAGCTGGACTCCGATGAAGAACTCGACGAGGAGTCCGATGAGCTGCTGTCCGATGACGAACTCGAAGCCGTCTTCGTCGCTGTCTTCGTCGACTTCGACCGGCTGTCGGTCTTGTAGAAGCCCTCGCCCTTGAACGTGATGCCGGGAGCGCTGAACACCTTGCGGACCTCGCCCTCACCGGGCTTCACGCAACCGGGGGGGCTGCCCGGCTCACCGGCGAGGGGACAGACGGTCAGAGCGTCGTCGCTGAACGACTGGACGACCTCGAACTGCTCTTCGCAGGTCTTGCAGCGGTACTCGTAGGTGGGCATGCCCTTGGGCTCCTGCGCGACTCCGGTTCGAACACGTGCCGGGCGAACCGGCGGAGCAGAAGTGTAACGCCGGCCGTGAGCACTCGAATCGGGCGAGTGCCAGTTTCTGTAACGAGACGGCCGTGCCGGGAGTCTCACGGCCGTGGAGAAAATGGACCCCGGGGCGCGCTCGTGAGCGGCTGGTGGCTCCTCGCGCTCGCGTCCTACGCGCTGGGCACCTTCCCGACTGCACAGATCGTGGGTCGTCTCGCCGGTCACGACCCGACGACCGAGGGCTCGCGTAATCCCGGCGCCACCAACGTCTACCGCATCGCCGGTCGGTTCCCCGGCGCCACCGTGCTGCTCGGCGATGTCCTCAAGGGTCTGATCCCCGCACTCGTCGGTCTCCTCGTGGAGGACCGGGCCCTCGCCGTGGTCTGTGGGGGAGCGGCCGTGGTCGGTCACATGTTCCCGATCCAGCGTGGCCTGCGCGGAGGAAAAGGAGTCTCGACACTGGGCGGGATGACCTGGGTCCTGTGGCCTCTCGTCGCCGCGGGTGGGCTCGTCGCCTGGGTGGCCATCGTCAAGATCACGGGACGTTCGTCGCTCGGGTCGATCATCGGGGTCCCACTGCTCACCCTCGGCGTCGTTCTCGTGGGGGCCGACGGGTGGGAGATCGCCTTCATGGGGGGCGCCGCGGCCGTGATCGTCGCCCGTCACCACAGCAACATCCGCCGCCTCTTCAAGGGCGAGGAGGCCGCGGTGACCGCGCCTTCGGCGGGAACGGCCGCCTGAGCCGCCTCCTATCCTGACGTCGCCGAGAGCCCGCGACCCAGGAGCCCGACAATGACAACGGCGGAACCCACCACCGGGACCGTACGCAAGGCGGTCATCCCCGCTGCGGGGTACGGCACCCGCTTCCTTCCGGCGACGAAGGCACAGCCCAAGGAGATGATCCCGGTCGTCGACCGACCCGCCATCCAGTACGTCGTCGAGGAGGCAGTGGCCGCCGGCATCACGGACATCCTCATCGTCACATCCACGAACAAGCAGACGATGGAGAACCACTTCGACCGGGCTCCGGACCTCGAGCGCACGCTCGAGGCCAAGGGCAAGACGGACGCCCTCGACGAGATCGTCCGCATCGCCGACCTCGCGACCATCCACTTCATCCGCCAGCCCGAGGCCCGGGGTCTCGGTCACGCGATCGGCATGGGGGCCGCTCACGTCGGTGACGAGCCATTCGCAGTGCTGCTCCCCGACGATCTGATGATCGACGACGGTGCCCTCCTGCGCCGGATGATCAGCGTCGCCGGGGACCACCCGGGCGCCGCCGTGATCAGCGTCAAGGAGTTCCCCGGCGCCGAGGTGTCCGCCTACGGCGCGGCCGACCCGATAGAGATCGACGGCGATGTCATGAAGCTTCGGGGGATCGTCGAGAAACCGCCACCGGAGGAGGCGCCGTCGCAGTTCGGTTCGACGGGTCGCTATGTCTTTCCGCCGGAGATCTTCGATGAGATCGCCCGCACGAAACCCGGCCACGGTGGAGAGATCCAGATCACCGACGCCATGGCGAATCTCGCCGCGGGCGCGGGCCTCTACGCCGTCAGCTTCGTCGAGGGCCGCTACGACGTCGGCCAGAAGCTCGACTACCTGCGGGCGACGGTGGAACTCGGGCTGGCGCACCCTGAACTCGGCGGCCAGTTCGCCGACGTGCTCGCGTCGATCGTCGCCGAACGGGGGATCGGCTCGTGATCCCTCTCGAGGAGGCCCAGAGCCACATTCTCGACCGGGTGTCCCGTCTCGGAACCGTGCGCCATCCGTTGCGAGGCGCGGCCGGACTCGTCACCACCGAGGCGGTTACGGCCTCCGAGAACATCCCGCCGTTCGCGAACACGGCGATGGATGGATTCGCCGTGCAGGCAGCGGACACCTCGGGAGCGCCGAAGGTCCTCAGCGTCGTCGGCACCATCGCCGCGGGCGATGCAGGTGACATCACCGTCGGTCCGGGCCAGGCGGCGCGCATCATGACCGGCGCGCCGATGCCCCCGGGAGCCGATGCGGTGGTCATGGTCGAGAGGACCTCGGTCGACGGGGACGAGGTCACAGTCGAGATCGAGGTGCCGACGGGCAACCATGTCCGTGCCGCCGGCGAGGACGTCCGCCCCGGCGACGTCGTCTTCGAGGCCGGCATCGTCCTGTCACCCGGACACCTGGGCGTGCTCGCGAGCCTCGGCCTCACCGAGGTGGCGGCCACGCCCCGGGCCCGCGTCGGGGTGCTCTCCACCGGCGACGAGTTGGTGGAAGGTCCGGTCGAGCTCGCCCCGGGTCAGATCCGCGACTCGAACCGCACGACTCTCTTGGCCCTGTTGGCAGAGGCCGGCTGTGAACCCGTCGATCTCGGTATCGCCCGTGACGACGAGGACGCGATAGCCGCGGCGATCGAGACCGGTGTCGCCGACTGCGACGCGCTGCTGACCAGCGGCGGCGTCTCGATGGGCGACTTCGACTGGGTGAAGGTCGTCCTCGACCGCATCGGCGACATGCGGTGGATGCAGGTGGCGATCAAGCCTGCGAAGCCTCTTGCGTTCGGGCTGGTGGACGGCACGCCGGTGTTCGGTCTGCCCGGCAATCCGGTCTCGTCGATGGTCTCCTTCGAGCTGTTCGCCCGCCCCGCGCTGCGCAAGATGATGGGCCACAGCCGCCACCACCGGACAAGGGTCACCGCGGTTGCCGACGAGCCCA
This sequence comes from Acidimicrobiales bacterium, assembly GCA_040219085.1. NCBI lineage: Bacteria > Bacillati > Actinomycetota > Acidimicrobiia > Acidimicrobiales > Acidimicrobiales bacterium. The sequence goes on along the minus strand of JAVJTC010000004.1, from coordinate 118,061 downwards.
TGCGTCGTGGGGCCGACGGCAAGACCCACTTCGCCCGCGTGGTGTGGCACTACGCCGATGGCGAGTACCGCTTCGGGTCCGCCGGCGGGCAGGGCTCCCACCAGCTCGCAGCCATGGCGACGGCGAACGGGCTGGCCGTCATCCCCGACGGGGACGGCGTGGCCGAAGGTAAGACAGCGGAGCTCATCCGACTACGCGAGGACTGACGGGGACCGCGGCGCGCTGCGTTTCTCGGCTGCGCGCCGGGCCACTGTGTCGCTGCCGCAGCTGCGAGCGCCCGGAGTGGGCTATTCGGTTGTCAAGGATCTGTGGTGCGCGTGAGGTTCTCGCGGCCGGTGGTGATCGCGGTCGTGAGCTCAGAGGGGCACGGGTTCGGGGTCGTTGATTGCGGGGCGTGCGTGGCGTCGGCTGTGGTGGTCAGGCGGCTTGGGGTGGGGCTCTGTTGTGGGCGTGGGCGTGGGCTGCGCTGGTGGGTGCGGCGGGTGGGTGCCAGGTGAGGTTGTGGCCGGGGGTCCCGGTGTGGGTCCAGTTGTGGTCGTGGATCTTGTGGTGGCAGCGGGGGCAGGTGAGGGCGAGGTTGTCGATGTCGGTGGGGCCACCTTCGGCGAAGGGTTCGAGGTGGTGGATTTCGCATTGGTCGGCGGGGACGGTGCAGGTGCCGACGGTGCAGTGGCGGTCTCGGGTTTTGACGGCGCGTCGTTGGGCTGGGGTGGCGAGTCTGACGGTGGTGCCGTGCCAGAGGACCTCGCCCCGGGCACCGAAGATGAGTCCGGCTAGCGGGGAGTGGCACAGGAGGCGGTCGAGGTCGGTGCCGGAGAGCTGGGTGCCGTCGAGGAGTTCGCCGCCTCGGTGGTGTTCGAGGTTGTCGAGGGTGGCGGTGACGATGAGCTGGGTGGTGACGCCGCGGCCTGCGGCGGGCCCGCAGATCAACGAGTGGAGTGCGGCGGCGCGGTAGCGGGCGGCGGACGGCGTGTCGGCGCCGGGGTCGAAGCCGGATTCGTCGAAGAGGGGGTGGTCGCCTCTCCAGATGCGGCGTGCTTCGGTTTCGATGGCTGCCCAGATCTGGTGGCCTTCGAGGTTGGCGAACTCGGCGATGAGGCCGACCATGTCGGGCCCGGCGTCGTAGCGGTCCACCCGGGCGCGCCGGCGGGCGTTGCGGGTGCGGTCGTTGCCGTTGTCGGCATCGTTGGCTTTCACCCACCGATCGATGATGATCGTGAATCCTCCGGCGGTGCGTCTGGTCGCCTCACCTAGGAGGTCGGTTTCCTCGGTGATGAACCGGTCGGGGTGTTCGTGTGCGGCGCGGGCCATGGCGACGGTGTGGTCGAAGGAGATGTCGCCTTCGCGTAACGCCGTAGCGGTGGCGGCCATCCGGTGCCACTCCGTGGCGACGTTCTCGCGCCGCCGTGCGTCGCGCCGGGACACGGATTGTCGGTCGACGAGTTCTGAGGCGAGGTCACCGGGCCGCACGGTCGAACCCATTCGTTCCAGCCGCACCGCCAGGACGTCCATTTCGGCTGCGAGAGCACGGCGGCGGTCGGTTTCGAAGCTGTCGACGACTTCGGCGAGCGCCCCATCGGAAAGGCCCGAGACGTCACCGGGGGTTTCGGCGTACACGGCTCTGCTCCTTTCGACTCGCGACCGGCCGGTTCGAGGACCCTGAGGGGTCGAAAGGGGAAGATGACCGCCGCCCGGAGGTGTACCGGGTGGGCGACGTCCCGTCACTATAGCGAACACATGTTCGACTTCGCAACCGGCAGCGCAGGATTCTTTCGAGAATCCGGAGCGAGGCTCAGGGACAGACCGGATCCTGGCGGGGCGTACCGACGGCCGAAGCTCTAGCCTTGGGACCATGACGGAGCAGCTCGTCGACACGTTCGGCCGGGTCCACCGCGATCTGCGCATCTCGGTCACGGACCGCTGCAACTTCCGCTGCACCTACTGCATGCCCGAGGACGGGCTCGACTGGACGCCGCGCAGCGAGCTGTTGACGTTCGAGGAGATCACCCGGGTTGCCGGCCTCCTCGTTGAGCGCTTCGGCGTCGATTCGATCCGCCTCACGGGCGGTGAGCCGACGGTGAGAGCCCATCTCGACACCCTCGTCGGGATGCTCGCCGAACTCGGCGTGGACCTCGCCCTCACCACCAACGGTGCGACGCTGCGCCCCATCGCGCCGAAGCTCGCGGCGGCCGGACTGCGCCGCATCAACATCTCGCTCGACTCCCTGCGCCGTGACCGTTTCCAGGAGCTGACCCGTCGGGACGAACTCGCACGGGTGCTGGACGGCATCGACGCAGCGCTCGAGGCGGGTCTGGACCCGGTGAAGATCAACTGCGTCGTCATGCGGGGAGTGAACGACGACGAGTTGGTCGACTTCGCCCGCTTCGGCCGGGACAAGGGCGTGACCGTCCGGTTCATCGAGTGGATGCCCCTCGATGCCGACGGCGCATGGACCAACGCCGACGTCGTCAGCCTCGACGAGATCATCGAGCGAATCGGCGCGGAGTTCCCGCTGGAGCCGGTTCCGTCGGGTTCGGCCCCAGCCAGTCGTTTCCGCTATCTCGACGGCCGCGGCGAGGTGGGCGTGGTGGCGTCGGTCACCCGGTCGTTCTGCGAGTCCTGCGACCGGATACGGCTCACGGCGGAAGGTCAGTTCCGAAACTGCCTGTTCGCAACGGACGAGTACGACCTGCGGACGGCGCTGCGCTCCGGAGCCGCCGACGACGAGGTCGCCGAGATCATCCGCCACGGTGTGGGGGAGAAATGGGCCGGCCACTCGATCAACAAGGTCCATTTCATCCGCCCGGCCCGCTCGATGTCGCAGATCGGCGGCTGAGCCCCGTTCGGCGCCTGCTTGGTCTGCCCAAGCAACGAGCCAACTACACTCGCCGCCCATGACCGACCACGGGCTCACCCATCTCGATCCACTCGGCCGGGCCCGGATGGTCGACGTCACTCCGAAGGAGCCCACCCATCGCCGAGCTATCGCCCGGGCGAAGGTCTGGATGACCCCTGAGACGGCGTCGCTGGTGGCCCGTGGTGGAATCGGCAAGGGCGATGTCCTCGCCGTGGCACGTGTGGCGGGGATCCAGGCGGCCAAGCGTGCACCCGACCTCATCCCGCTGTGTCATCCGCTGCTGGTCGGCGCCGTCCTGGTCAACTTCCGTATCGAACACGACTACGTCGAGATCGAGGCCGAGGTCGAGACGGTGGACCGCACCGGCGTCGAGATGGAGGCACTGACCGCCTGTGGGGTGGCCGCGCTGACGATCTACGACATGTGCAAGTCGAAGGACCGGTCGATGGTGATCGGCGATCTCACCCTGTGGGAGAAGACAGGCGGACGGTCGGGGACCTACCGGCGGGACGAGGACGCACCGCTGCGGGGGTTCGAGGAATGAACGGGTCTCGTCACCGCGGGCCGAAAGTCTCCGTCGCGGGGTCCCGCGCTTGGTGTTCTGTTACGTTCGTAGTAGAAACGTAATGTTCTGAACGCCCGCGACCGGGCGATGCGAGCGAGGGAGGACCGGTTCCACCCCCGTCACCCCCTTGTATCCGCGTATCCAGCCCGTACAAATGTCATCGTTGTCATTCGAAAGTAGACGCGACAGTTGTTGACGCTCTTGATCCTGATCATCATCGTCGTTCTGTGGGCGGCCGTTCTGGTTCCACCGTGGCTGCGCCGGCGTGATTCGCGTCCTTCGTCGCGCTCGGATTCGAGAGCGGGATTCCAGAACCAGCTGTCGAAGCTGGGCGGGCCTGCCATGCGCCGCGGCCAGGCCCCGAACGCTCAGGTGTTGCCGATCCGCCCGGCCGCCCGGCCCACTCCGTCGCAGTTCGGCGGCGCGCCTCCGGGCCATTCGCTCGTGGCCCGGGCCGATGTCGAGCGGTCGCGCCAGGCGATGGTGCAGGTCTCGATGTCCGACGGGCAGTCACCGCGCCATCTGGTGCTGTCCCGGGCGCAGGCCCGGCGCCGGCGTCGCAACATCCTCTTCGTGCTGATGGCGCTCGCGGGTGTCACGTTCCTCGCGGCGGTCGCCGCGCAGGGGATCTTCCTCGTTCTGCACCTCTTCGCCGACCTCGCCCTGATCGGGTACGTCACCCTGCTCGTGCAGCACCAGCGCCAGGCGGAGGAGAAGCGGGCCAAGGTCCGTCCGATCCGTCCGGCCGGTGAGCCCATCGGCGAACCTGTCCCGGCGTACCGTCCGCAGCTGCGTTCGGCGAACTAGCCGAACAGCACTCCACAGCGGGTCGAAGCGACCCGTACCCGGCCTGCATCGCGGCGTCCACGCGCCGCTAGCATTGCGGGGTCTCGGGGCTGTAGCTCAGTTGGCTAGAGCGCTTCGTTCGCAACGAAGAGGTCGTGGGTTCGATTCCCATCAGCTCCACACGTGTGACGTAGTTGCCTTCGCTGTCAATCTGGCCGGGGGCGCCTCATCCGTGCTGATGCGCGTGGAGTAGGTGCAGGGTGGCGAGACGTCCGACGCGGGCAGGTTCGGCGGATCGGCGCATGACTGCTGCGACGATGGATCCCTCGATGACCAGGAACACCTCCTCGGCGAGGGCCGTGGGGTCGTCGACCGGGTGTTCGTTCGCCCAGCGCTCGAGGTCGCTCCGAAGCTGTTGCTTGTGCTTGGCGATGATCTGCTGCGCGGGGTGTGCCGGGTCAGGCAGCTCGGCGGCGGTGTTGATGAACGCGCAGCCCCGGAAGTCCTCCATGGAGAACCAGTCGTGGAGGGCGTCGAAGACGCAGACGATGCGGCCGGCCTGCGGGTCGGCGGCCACGGCCAGTTCCAGGCGCGAATAGAGCATCTCGAACCACTGCAGGTCTCGTCGCTCGAGCCAGGCTGCGACGAGCTCGTTCTTGGAGCGGAAGTGGTTGTACAGCGTCGCCTTCGCGACGCCTGCGTGGCGGACGATGGTGTCGACGCCGACCGCTGAGACGCCCTCCCGGTAGAAGAGCTCAGCGGCGGCATCGAGGATGCGGTCTCGGGGATCGGGCATGGGATGCACCTCCTCTCCGGAGATTAACAGACCGGTCTGTCTTGATCCAAGCCAGACCGGTCTGTACAGTCTCTGGCCATGACACCGACCTCCTTGCCAGAAGCCCGACAGACCGAACGCGACGCCGCATTCGCCCGATGGGTGCAACCACACCTGCCGCTCGCGCACACCGTCGCCCGGCGCAGCGCACCCGATGCCGCGGACGACGTCGTCCAGGACGCGCTGTTGCGGGCCTACCGCTCCCTGCATCGCTTCGACGGCCGCTATCCGAAGGCGTGGCTGGCGCGGATCGTGCAGAATGCTGCGTACGACCATCACCGCAGGCGGCAACGGCATGCCTGCACTTCTATTGACGACGTCGCGCACCCGGCCGAGTCGGGCACCGACGATCTGTTCGACGCCCGCACACTGTCCCCCGCCGTCGAAGTGGCGTTCCGCAATCTGTCCCAGGCGCACCGCGACATCGTGGTGCTGGTCGACGTCGACGGCCACAGCTATCGAGAGGCTGCCGCCCATCTCGGCGTCGCCGTTGGCACCGTGATGAGTCGCCTGGCGCGCGCGCGGGCCGCGCTCCGGGCAGGCCACGACAAGGAGAAATCTTCCGACGAGGTGGAATAGACAGACAGGTCTGTCTCGATATATGGGTGTCCACTACGACAGACCCACAGGAGGAACGATGGACACGAACACCCGACGCACACTGGTACTCAACATGCGAGGCTCCGCCACCGGCACGCCGACGCCGATCCCACGGATCGAAGCGACCGGCACCGAAGAGGCGGTCGGTTTCGATCTGCCCGTGTTCGACCTCGCCAGCGGCGACCAGGTCGGCACGGTCCTCGAGACCCTCGCCGACATCACGCCCATGAACGGCGGCCTGGCCCTCGTGGGCACACAGACCTTCCGTCTCGGTGATGGCGAGCTCACCGTGCGAGGCCTCACCTCGGTTGCGCCGATGACGCACGGGTCACCGGGCTACACCCACATGACCAGTGGCATGCCCGCCGACGGGGAGAACGACGTCCTGTCCGGGACCGGCGCCTACGACGGCGCCGCAGGGCCGGTGCGCCTGTCCGGAGCCGTGAACCTTTCCCGGTTCGACAGCGAAGGACGGATCGACTTCAACTGCATCTTCGTCGTGAATCTCGCACCGGTGGCGCTGCCCGACCAGATGGCGTACAGCGAGGCGGCTCGATGATCGCACCGCCGTTCGATTGCGAGACCGCACTGGCCAAAGTCCAAGCAGCCGAGGACGCCTGGAACACCCGCGACCCGGACCATGTCGTGCAGGCATACAGCCCCGACTCGCGCTGGCGGGACCGGCACCGGTTCCTCACCGGCCATGACGAGATCCGAACGTTCCTCGCCGACAAGTGGAACCGGGAGCTCGACTACCGCCTGAACAAAGAGCTGTGGGCGTTCACCGACGACCGCATCTCGGTGCGGTTCGAGTACGAGTGGCACGACCACACCGGTCAATGGTTTCGGACCCACGGCAACGAACACTGGGAGTTCGATGCCACCGGGCTCATGAAGCGCCGGGACATGAGCGCCAACGACATCCCCGTCGATGCAGCCGACCTCCGTATCAGCCCGGCCCACCACTGACCACCGCGGCAGCGGTGCGCCTCCTGGGTGCACCGCTGCCCGGGTCGGCCCGCCCGGCGCCGCCGACTGCAACCACCGGCGGTCCCGACCAACCGGGCGAGCTGCCTGGTTCATCCGAGAGATCAGCGAGGGCTTCCTGCGCGCGTCGGTGCTGTCCGCAGGAGCCGGAAAGGCCATGACATGACCACGCAGGGATTCCAACGACGGGCACGGCGGGCAGATCCGTCCGTCCCGCCCGGACAGTACGTGACCGACGACTTCCCGGTTCTGACGGCAGGACCGACGATCGACGTCGATCGGGACGAGTGGCGCCTCAGCGTCAGCGACGGTGTGGTGTCGAAGGACTACGACTGGGACGGGCTGCACGGGGTCGGGGTCGAGGACCTGGTGACCGACATCCACTGCGTCACTCACTGGACCAAGCTCGGCACACGCTGGAGCGGCGTTCCGGTCGGGGCGTTGTTCGACGACGCTGGTGTCGGTGACCACGACTTCGCGCTCGTCAGCAGCTACGGCGACTACACGACGAACCTGCCGGTGTCGGATCTCGTCCACCACGACGCGATGGTGGCCGTCGCCTTCGACGGTGCTCCGATCGAGAGGGTCCACGGCGGGCCCGTGCGGTTGGTGGTGCCGCACCTGTACTTCTGGAAGAGCGCCAAGTGGTTGCGCGAGATCCGCGTGTCCGACCACGAAGAGCAGGGGTTCTGGGAAGCTGCGGGCTACCACGACCACGGCGACCCCTGGACCGAGCAGCGCTACCACGGCGACTGACATGGCGAGCCCTCGGGTCGAACAGCGGCTGGAATGGCGTGTCGTCACTGTCGCGGAGACCGAACGGGAGACGCCGACGGCGCGAACTCTCCGAGTCGCCGTCGACGACTGGCCTGGGCATCGGCCCGGTCAGCACGTCGACGTCCGGCTCACCGCCGACGACGGCTACCAGGCAACGCGAAGCTACTCGTTGTCATCAGGACCCGACGAGGAGCCACAGATCACCGTCGAGCGGGTCGACGACGGCGAGGTGTCGCCGTTCCTGGTTGACGTCGCAGCACCGGGCACGAAGGTCGAGCTGCGGGGGCCGGTGGGCGGCTACTTCGTCTGGGATCCGACCAACCGTCCGGTGCTGCTGGTCGGAGGTGGGTCGGGCATCGCCCCCCTGCGCTCGATGTGGCGGGCGAGGCCGGACGACGCCGCGATGACGGTTGTGTACTCGGCGCGCACGAGCGATCGCATCATCTACGCCGACGAGCTGGCCGACGACGGGTTCGACGTCGAACTCTTCGTAAGCCGAGAGCAGGTGGCGGGCGCCCATCGCGGCCGCATCGACGCCGACCGACTGCAGTCGATCGTGGACCGGCGCCGGCCCGAGCAGACCTTCGTCTGCGGGCCGACCGCGTTCGTCGAGACCGCCACGGGTGGGTTGGTCGCCGCCGGCATCGATGCCCGAACCATTCGCACCGAGCGTTTCGGCTAGAACGCCGAAGCGGCGACGAAGACTCCCGGAGGTGGCCTCGACCGCCGAGCCCCGGCGAGCCAACTCGGCGGAGACGCCGGCGCAGCGGACGAGGGCTCAGCGGCCTCGTCGAGGTGTCGGTCGATCCGGCCGGTGCGGCGTTCGAGACCGAGGCGGGGCGACGTGACCTAGAACCGCTGAGCGGTGGATGTCGAACCACGCCGCAAGCTCCGCGATCGGCTTGCCTGACTCGTACTGGGCACGCAGCGCGTCGACCTCGCCTTCGGTGAGCCGCGTCTGTCGCCGCCGACTGCTGATGGGACGGGTGCGTTCTGACGCGAGGGGTGTTTCGACCAGCGCCAGCAGTTCTCCACTGATCTGCTCGGGGTTCGAATAGCGTCCCGCAAGCTCCACTACCAAGGCCTGCTGTCAACGGCGCTGCCGCCGTCCCAGGCCGTCGGGATCGGCTCGTGCTCAGTCCGTCTGGATCCGTGGGAGCACCGCAGCGTTCCCGTCCGTCCACATTCTCTTCAGAGTGCGGTGGGTGATCCGCCACCCGGCATCGGTGCGGACGAGCCGGTCCGAGTAGGCGCCTGCGACGATGTGGTTGGGTCCGCCCTCGGCTCCCTCGACGCGATGTTGGGCCTGGAAGTAGCAGCCGGCGACCGCCGTGTCGCCGTCGATCTCGGCCCAGTGGTTGCCCACGAAGTGCTGGCTGGCGGTGAGGGGCGACAGCGACCTCGAGCAGACGCCGCTGATGGCGTCGAGACCCTGGAACTGCCCTCTTCCTTCGATGTCGACCACGGCGTCGGGAGTGAACACGTTCGCGAGTCGGTCGAACTCGTTCGCGTCGAGCGCGCGCGTGTACTCGACCTGGAGGTCGTGGATGGCGAGGCGGTCGAGCAGGTACGCGGTGTCGGTCATGGCGGTGTGGCCTCCCCGGAGGTCATGTGTCGTCGATCGATGTTGGTCCCGGGGAGACGGTACGACAAAGACCTCTCCGGCCGCGCCGCGTCCAGGCCGTAGTGTCTTCGTCAATGGCCATCCACGCCGGGGTCAACCGGGCCCGACAGTTCGCGCTGCTGATGTCACCGAAGTGCGGGACGAGAACCCTGAACCGCTGGTTCGAGAGCACGATCGTAGAAGCCGAGCGCACCCCGCAATGGGACCAGCGTCGCCTGGGTGAGCGGATTCGCGACCACACCGTTGAGGCGAAGCGGCTCGCTGATCCGGAGTTCTCCGATTTCCTCGTCATCTTCGCCGTGCGGGATCCGCATCGCCGCATGGTCAGCGCCTACCTCGATGTCGTCGTCGGTCGCCCCGAGGAGTGGGGTCAGGCCGACGGTGCAGGCAACGTCAGACTCGACGGCGTCTCGTTCAGGACCTTCATCGAGACCGTCGCCCGTCTCCACAGCGAAGGCGTCATGCTCCAACACCACCTCCAGCCCCAGGTGGTCAACGTTCCAGCGGGACGGGTGGATCGCCACATCCTGACCGAGCGGCTCGAGGAGGAGCTCGCCGCCCTGTCGACCGAGCTCGGCATCGACCACAGCCAGCTCGGCTGGCGGGGCAGGACCCGCTACGTGGACGACCCGAACGACGGGGGTCAGCTCGTCGCCGACCTTCCGGCCGCTGCCCATTCCGGACGCATCGCACCGCGACCCAGACGGTTCTACGATCGCGCCCTGTACGACCTCGTGAGCGAGGTCTATCCAGACGACGCAGCGTTGTACCGCTCGATCCCCGCCGCGTGGCCACTCGAGATCGCTCGCACGTGACCCCGGTAACGGGGTAGTCACCAGATCGGTGCCGTGGCGGAGTGGTGGGACGACCGGGAGAGGTACAGATGAGGAGAACCACGATGAGCGCTGTCGCACTGTTCCATTCAGTACTCGGCGTCCGGCCGGGCATCACCGAGGCCGGCCGGCGTCTCACCGCGGCCGGTCACGACGTGACCATCGTCGACCAGTACGACGGGCGGGTGTTCGACGACTACGAGACGGCCGGTGACTTCGCCACCGGTATCGGTTACCCGGTCCTGATGAACGCCGCGGTAGAGGCCGTCGCCGATCTGCCCGATGGGTTCATCGCGGTCGGATTCTCGAACGGTGGCGGGATGGCCGAGTACGTTGCGTCCCGACGAGACCTGGCAGGTGTCGTCATGGCGTCGGGAGCGCTCGGGCTCGACGAACTGGGCGTCGATTCATGGCCTCGCGGCCTGCCCGCCCAGATCCACTACACCGTCGATGATCCGTTCCGGAACCAACAGTGGATCGACAGCGTCCTCGGGGCGGTTCGAGACTCGGGCAGCAGGGTCGAGATGTTCGACTACCCCGGAGCCGGGCACCTCTTCACGGACGAGTCCCTCCCCGAGGAGTACGACAGGGACAACGCCGAGCTGTTCTGGGACCGTGTCATCGACTTCTGCTCGGACGTGGCTGAACACGCGTAGCTGATCCGCGTCCCGGGGGCTGTCCCGTCGCGGTAGGCGGGTGACGGTCGACGTCGGCGCCCTAGATGCGGACGCTGTCGTCGACGATGCTCGACGCGAGCCTCGCGATGCTCGAGCCGTTGTGCACGAGACTGTCGCTGCGGCACAGGAGGCCGAACTCCACGACGACGTCTGCGCCGTTCTGGACGGCACGCCCGTCCCCTCTCGTCAGGAATCCGGGCATCTGTTGGCCGGTCGGGCCGGAACCGGCGGATGGATCACCGCCGCCGGAACGCACCGCGTCGTAGGCCACGCAGAGATCTCCATACCGCTCACCGAAGCCGGCGACGTAGGAATGGTCGTCGCTGGCCACCAGCACGCGACAGGACTCCTGGCCCAGCGCGTCGAGTCGGGCGTCCACCTCCGCGAAGAAGGGCCGGAGGTCGAGGTCGGCTGGTCCGTCCGCGCGGGGGAGCAGGTCTGTGCCCCGCACGTGGACGCCGATCACGTGGTGACCCGCAAGTTGCGCCCCGTGGAAGGCCTCGATGTGCCCGGCGAGTCGGGGCCGGGGCCGGACCCACTTCTTCAGGAGTCTGACCCGGTCGGCCCGGCTCGGTAGCTCCTCGAAGCGTTGCCCGTCCACCGTGGGGGTGAAGTCCTCGGTCCATTGCCAGTCGGCGGCCGCCGGGATCGTCGACAGCTCTCTCAGATTCGCAAGGTCCAGGGTGCTCGGTGACGGCACGCGGTGGATCCGATCGGGGAAGTCCCGCAGCCCCCGGAGCCGTTCCTGAAGGAGCCGTCGGCTCGCGACGAGGTCCAGGGCCCTGTCGCCCAGGATGTCGAGCACACGCTCGGCGGGCCACTCTTCGATCAGCGGCTCGAAGTAGTACTCCCATACCGTCGTTCGTCCGTCGCATCCGTCGGGATCGAAGTAGGCGATGTCGCGACCCAGGAGCGCGACCGGGATGCGGTCGATTCGATGACGCTCGAGGAGGTGCAGCGTGTTCAGTACCTGCTCGACCATCGAGAACAGGCCGACGTCTCGCTCGAGGATCAGCAGGAGGCGGTCGCCAGCGGTATCCGTCGCCGGTTGCCGCGTCCCGGACCCCGCGCCCCGGGAGGTCACCTCGCTCCTGTCCGTGTAACCGAGCTTCGCCTCCACCCCCCAGTCCAGGGTGGCGCGGATGAACTCGAGGTCGTCGTCGGCGATCGGCGGGTACGGCCTCGGACCCTCGAACGCCTCCCCGTCGGTTCCGCCGAAGTGGACAGTCTCATCGGCCACCTCCGCGTGCTTCAGTGTGATGCCGAAGCGTTCAGCCACGCCGGCGAGCAGCGTCGGATCGGCGGCGAGGTCCTCGTAGCGGAGGTGGACGACGTTCTTCACGACGGAGCCGAGTCCCAGGAAGTGTTCCGCCTTCTGCGTCCGGAGGCGCACGACGTTGTCGGCCTCCTCGATGAAGTACTCGCCCGTCTCGCTCTCGGGCCACAGCGGGTTGGCTCTCGTCGGCTCCGCGCAGAACCAGGGCTTGCGGATGAACTCCGAGAACGGGATGTTCCAGTGCCCGGGCGCGTGGTACGGCCTACGGTGCAGCGACCGCAGCCAGTCGAACGGGTCCCGGTGGATGACGACGAAGAGGGTGTCGTCGCTGTCGGCGAGGGAGCGGACGCACTCCCGATCAGTCGAACGGTTCGGTCGGCCGCGCGGCTCGTGGCCCCTGATGAACCAGTGCTTCCACCCGAACTCCGTCGTCAGCTCCACGCCTGCGAAGTTCTTCGAAACGAGCGCGGCGAGGTAATTCGTCCCCGAACATCTCTCTCCGAAGATCTGGACCCGCGAGATGGACCCGGTTGCGCCGCCGATGGTGTGGCGCCGCGGATCGAAGTGGCGCCGGTGGAAGCGGGCCATGTCGTCGGGCTTGCGGCTGCCGAAGTGGTACTGGTGGGCACCCGGGACCGGACGGTGTCGGTCCCGGGGCTTGTTCACGTAGTCGACGGATTGCCTCGAGGTCACGACGAAGACGTGTTCGGGGCGGAGGGGGCGACACTCGACCACGTCATCGATGAACTCGGCCAGGGGGACCGTGCTGATGTGCGAGGCGATCCACCGCCCGATCGTCAGGTCGTCACGGAATCCGTAGACGTTGCCCGCGATGATCTCCCGGCGCCGACGGCCGAGTGCCCGGGCCACGTCGGCGGTCAACAACATCGACGCTCCGCTCACGAACGGCGCCGAGTGTGCGGGGTCGATGCTCACGGGACCCGACACGGCCCGGGTCCGGGGCATGCGGGCGGCGTTCCGCACGAGTTGGGGAAGGTCGATGTAGCTCGCTGCGCACACGGTGTAGACCAGGTCGTAGTCGTCGTCACGGGTGAGGTGGTCGAACGCGAGGAGCCGCTTCCACAACAGGCAGTCCTCCTGTTCCCGGACGAGGTCGGCGCAGCCCGCGATCAGGACGTCGCCGAACTGCTCGATGTCTCCTTCTTCGACCGGCGGTGGCGAGCGGTGGGTGTAGCGGGCGATCTCCCGTGTCTCGCTGCGGCCCCGCACGTTCCCGTAGACGTAGAAAGTGTCCACACCTTGGACCCGGCGGCTGCCCCAGGTCCGCCGGATCGTGCGCACCATCTCGGCGTAGGGTTCCGTTGCGCAGGCCAGGACGAGTACCGCGATCCGCTTCACAACAGCCGGCCGTCCACGTCGACGACCCCGTTCTCGAACGCCCGCTGCGCCAGGACATCGCTGTTCCAGGGCCAGTCGCGCGGTCGGTAGTGCAGGAAGAGGTTGACGAACGAGCGGCCCCGTAGCGGGCCCGGTCGTCCGTGTGGCGTCGACGCTCCTTCGTACAGGAGCATCTGTCCGGGGTTCAGGATGACGGAGTGCTCCCGGCCGTCGTGTTCGAGCACCAGAGGCCACGGCTCGTCCACGTCCTGGGCGATCTGGAGGATCGAGCTGACCACGTGGGTGGCGGCGCGGTCCACGTGCATGATCAGGCTGGCGCCCTCGCGGTAGCAGCGCATGCCGAAGGCGGCGCTCGGCACCAGCTCTGTTCCGCACCACTCCTCGTGCAGGGGCATGAGCGCGCGCAACAGGTCGTCGGCGAGGTCGTCGATCGGGACGAGGTCGGGGTCCTGTCCGCGGTGGTAGGCGGTGTCGGCCCCCTCGGGGGTCCGTCGGGGCCCCCGCAGGTCGAGGAGACCCTCCAGGAGCTGTTGCACCCAGTGGGGTGTGGGCCGGACCTCGAAGCCGGCCTCGGACAGCCGCGGGAGATAGTCGGCCTGCACCGCGTTGGCCGCCTCCGGTCGCAACGGCCGTGTCGGCGGGTGCAGCGGATCACCTGCGAGCCACCCGCGGATGGCGAAGTAGACGGGGTGCGGCGTTCCATCCGAGGCTCCCTCTACCCGCCGGAGCCTCGTGACCTCGTGGTGGTGGCCGCTGGGGAACATGAGCAGCGAGTTGTCGGAAAGCGGAACCTCCGTGAACTCGTCGCCCGCACACGAGACACCGTCGCGTTCGAGGGTGTGGAAGAGCCTGACCGAGCCGCCCTCGAACCCGGTGGGGTCCGGGACGATCGTGTACACGAACTCGATCCGTCTCCCCGCAGGGACGGTGTCACCGACGACGTGCGAGTGCACGTCCCCGGCGACGGTGTGGACCGTCACCTGGTGGGGAATCGCCGCGAGCCGGAAGTGCAAAAGATCGAACTCGCGCCTGGCCGCGGCGGTGACCTCGGTCAGCACGTCCTCGAGGGGCCCGACAGCGTCACCGAGGTCGACGTCGAGGTCCATCGCACGGTGGACGCTGACGCCATCGAGGAACCGGGACGCGGCCTCCGCTCCCGATTCGGCGAAGCGGGCTGAGATGGTTGTCGCGAGGCGTGAGCGCGCTGACGGGTCGAGGACGTCGCTCAATACGAGGTGCGGCGTCGAGAGCGCCGGGGAGGTGGCGGACACGAGAGGACTACGCATCGGTCCGGCCGGCGGTGGCGCGGCCCGGCCGCAGGGTTACACCGGGGTGGGCGAAGGAGTGGGTTCGGGGGTCGGCGAAGGCGTCGGTGCGGGGGTCGGAGCCGGTGTGGGTGCGGGGGTTGGCGCCGGTGTGGGTGCGGGCGTCGGTGACGGCTGCGGTTCGCCCGGTGTCGGCTCCGGGGTCGGCCTCGGAGTCGGCTGCGGGGTGGGTGAAGGAGCCACCGGTGCGGGGGTCGGAGTCGGAGACTGCGCTGCTGCCATGGACGGGGCGATGATCAACTCGACCACGGGAATGGCAGCCGCTGCCGCGGTGCCCGCCCCGAGCTTCATCAGAAGGTCACGTCGTGAGACGCCCGGATCTTCCGGGGAGCCGTCGATCAGGCCGGCGTCGGCGAGTTCCTTCAGAGCCAGCGAGACCGAGTCCCGGTCGAGTGGCCGTTCGGACCCGGCCAGAGCCGCGACGATCTCGTCGACGTCGTGGCTGCCGTCACAGAGGTCGAACACAGCTGCCGCAGCAGGATTGAGGGCGGCTGCCTCGTCGGACTCGGTGCGGTACACGAGGTACTCGACACCGACTTCTTCGACGAACAGACCATCCACGCGCCGTGGCCGCATGTGACTCTCTCCTCCGGGGAACGCACCTGAACCAACGAAGCTATCACGGATCTCCGGTTCCTTCATCGGCTCCACAGGTCGTCACCGAACCTGCGGCCCGGCAGCCGCAGACCTGCGAGGTGCTCGTAGTCGCGGACGGTCCTGCGGGTCCCGAGGCCGTGCGGGCCCAGGTTGCGGTTCCCCCGAATCAGGCGGGCGACTCGTCGTCGGGCCCGGTCGTCGAGGGTGAAGTGGCGGTCGTGGTCCTCCCAGTGCAGCCGATTCGGGTGGTCGTACCAGTGCCAGATGACGTTCTCGTTCGGGAAGTAGAAGTCGTAGCCGTGGGTGTACGCACGTAGCGCCAGCGTGATCTCTTCCCCGTGGTAGTAGAGGTCGGGGTCATAGGGGATGTCCCGGCAGAACCGTCCGACGGTGAACAGGAACCCTGCGGCGACGAAGTGGTGACGTCCGGGACGCGTGTGACCCGGGGCGGGTTCGGAGCGCTGGCGCAGCCGTCCCAGTGGCACGTCGGGTTCGAGGCCGAGCCTGCGGGGTCCGGTGTCGGGGGCGAGGGTCTCGGTCCCGTCCGCGGTGCGCGTGAACCCGAGTGGGTAGTTCGTGAGCACGGGTCGCTCGCTGTCGACGGAACCGAGCATGCGGATGCAGCGCTCGTCCCAGCCGTCCGCGAACCGCATGTGCGCATCCACCTGGAGCAGATAGGGCTCGTCGTCGTAGAGGTCCTGGATCCGGGACCTCGCCCAGCAGACCCCGTGGCTCTCGCTGTGGTGGACGGCATCGACGAGCACGCGGGGGTCCTCGCTCCAGGGCTCCAGGTCTTCCTTGGAGGCATCGTCGAACTGGTGGCAGATGCCGAAGCGCAGCCGGGCCGGTTCCGCGGCGGCCTCGAGAGCACTGCGGATGGTCAACGGCAGGTCGCGGTCCCGGTACGACGCGATCGAGATGAAGATCCGCGTGTCGCTGAACTGTCTCTTCGGCTCGTCGGGCCCGGTCACCACGGCCGGAGAGTACCAATGGGGCCGTGAGGTCCCCTGCCGTCGGGGTGGGCAACTACGCTCCGCTCTGTTTCCGATGAAGACGTTGACCCTCGACTCCCACGGTGCCCGCATCCGGCTCCGCGCGCCCCACAGCATCGCCACGCGCCTGTGCGGTCAGGTGTCGGACTACGCACAGGTCGGCGGCGAAGGTCCGGTCGATGCCGCATTCGTCGTCGTCCCCGACGGAGTGGACCGCTTCCGGCTCTGCCGGCGCGACGGGCACACCGAGATGGTGGGGACCGAAGACGAGGTGATCGTCGGGTTCGTGGACCGGGTGCATCCGCTCGTGGCCCGGAACGCCAGGACGGCGATGTTCGTGCACGCCGCCGCCTTCGCTTGGGGTAGAGCGGTCGTGGTCGTCCCCGGGCGCTCGCACAGCGGAAAGTCGAGCCTCGTGGCGGAGGCGCTCGCCTCGGGTGCCCGGTACTTCTCGGACGAGTTCGCGGTGTTCGACGACGACGGGCTCCTCCACCCCTACGCCCGGCCTCTGAGCCTGCGTGGTCGCGAAGGGCCCCGTCGGTTCGCGACGGCAGCCGAGCTCGGCGGCACGGTGGCGACCGAACCGGCGCGGCCGGTCCTCGTGGTCTCCACCCGGTACGAGCCGGGCCGGAGGTGGGATCCGAGAGTGGTGGAAGGCTCGTCGGCGGCACTCCCGCTCATCGACAACACGGTGATGGCCAGATCGGACCCCCGCCGGATGCTCCGGATCACGAGCAGGGTCGCATCCCGTGTCACCACCCTCGTCGGGCCCCGCGGCGAGGCGGGCGAGACGGTCGCAGCGCTCAGAGTACGCGCGATGGAGGCAGCGGAGGGGGTGCCGGCGTGACGGAGTCACCGGCCTTCCTCCAGATGGAGGGTTTTCTCGACGCGGACGAGTACGAGACCCTGCTGAAGTCGGTGCGTGAGCGCCTGTCCCGCATGGCGCCGAGCACGGTCACCCATCCGGAGGGGGAGTACGGCCGCGACGAATCGCACCGGCGCTCGCGGGTGGACATGGATCTCGACGACATCTGGCCGCTGTTCGAGGAACGCCTGCTCGCGCTGCTTCCCCACGTGCGCCGGGAACTCGGCGTTCCGTACTTCGAGCTCGGATCCGTCGAGCGTCAACTGACGGCCCACGGCGACGGGGACTTCTTCGCGAAGCACGTCGACGAGAACCACCCCGGAACGAACCGGTCGAGGGCGGTCACCTTCGTCTACTACTTCCATTTCGAGCCGCGTGGCTTCACCGGGGGCGAGTTGCGTCTCTACGACGTCGAGGAACGCGACGGCGTCCTGCATCCGCTGGATACCTATACCGAGATCGAACCGAAGGCGAACAGCATCGTCTTCTTCGGGGCGTCCGCCAGCCACGAGGTGATGCCCGTCTCGAGCGACTCCGACGAACTCACGAGCCTCCGGTTCACCGTGAACGGCTGGTTCCGTCACGCCGAGACCGGCGTCTTGGCGTTGCCGACTCCGTTACCGGCCACGGTGACGATGCTCCAGCAACGGCTCCTCCCGCGACACGACATGCCCGACTTCGCGCTGCGACCCGTCCCGGACTCGACGCGTGACCTGCTCGAGGGCATGTGGGAACTCCGCAGAGGTGAGGCTTCGCCCGAGTCGGTCGACGCGGTGTACCTACCGAATGGGACGCCGGACTTCTGTGATCTCGGCGAGATCGGCCGGGAGGTGCTCGAGCAGCTGCGCCCACTCCACGAGACGTGGAGCGGTGTGGACCTGGAGGCCAGTGCCGCCTACGGGCTGAGGGTCTACCGCGACGGCCAGACCCTGGCCCGCCACGCCGACCGCTGTGAGTCACACGTCATCACGTCGGTGATCTCGGTGCACCAGGACGTGGACGAGCCGTGGCCGCTCACCCTCGAGATCGGCTCCCGCAGCCACGACGTGGTGCTTCACGAGGGCCAGATGGTCACCTTCGAGAGCGCGGCGATCCCTCATCTCCGTGCCACCCCGCTCCGGGGTCGGGCTTATGTGATCCTGCAGTTGCACTACCGCCCCACCGCCTGGGACCAGACGGCCACGAGTCTCGTCCGCCGCGGTCTCGACGAGGGCCTCATCGACGCGGCCGGTCGACCGACCGTCCCGTTCGCAGCGCCATGAGCGGTGTTCTGCGCCTCGAGGCCGACCCGGGACTGCTCACGAACCGTCGGATGTCCGTCGAGATCGCCGTCGGGATCGCTGCGCTCACCGGCCGGCGGCTGTCCATGCCGTGGGCCGACCGGATCGGCCCGGCCCCCGGCCCTCAGCCCGCCCACAGCGACGAACGCCCGACCGTGGGGGAGTTGTGGGAACTCCCGGCCGACATCGTCGCCGACGACGAATGGGACGAGATGTCGGCCGATCCGTCACGGATCGATCTCTCCTGGGACTTCACCCGGTGCGTCTACCTGGCCGACGACCGGGCCGTCCCGGATCCGGGCGTCCGCCAGTTCGCCAACGGCCGCACGCGCTTCGTGCGCGTGCCTGACTCCGACGCCCGTGTGGTTTCCATCAGCGGACGTCCGCTCTCGTGGTACTCGTACTTCTTCCACGCAACCGGGGAGACGAGGCGTCGACTTCTCGAAGCGATCGCGCAGGTCCGGCTGAGGGCGCCCTTCGAGGACCTGGGTTCCCGGATCGCCGACGACCTCGGGACCTACAACGTGGCGCACATCCGCCGCACCGACCTCGTCATCGGGATCCGCTCCTACGCGGGTATCTCACCCATGCGGATCGCCGAGACCGTCGAGCGTCGACTTCCAACCGACGAGCCGCTGGTCATCGCCACCGAGGCGGATCCCGATTCCGCGCTGTTCGACCCGATCCGGGAGCGCTACCGGGACGTGACGTTCCTGACCGAGACGATCCTCGGCGACTTCGGCCCGCAGTTCCGGTCCCTGCCGGTGACCGAGGACAACGCCCTGGGAGCGGTGACCCAGGTCGTCGCCGCCCGGGGGCGTGAGTTCATCGGGACGATGGGCAGCACCTTCACCGGGCTGATCCAACGCTTCCGGGCCCAGCGGGATCCCGACCTGCCCTTCCTGTTCACAGCCGATCACACCCCGCCGGGGCCCGCCTTCGATTCCGGCGAGTACCTCGATACCGGCCCCGGTCGCTACACGTGGAACCGGGTCGGCTACACGACACACCCGGCCGTGTTGAGCTGGCTGCGGGAATGGCCCGAGGCCGTCCGGTCACCTGACGACGCGCCCGACGACGCTCCCGCCGGGGCCGACCGCCGTGGCGGGACCGATCCGGCCATCCACGCCGTGGTCTGCACAGACATGAATCCGCTGGGGGACTGGCAGTGCCGTTTCCAGGAGCACACGTGGCGGCGTGCGGGTTCACCCGGCGAGCTCGTACGGCTCGTCGCCACCGATGGCTCCGAGGAGCCCCCGGGCCATGAGCACGTCCGGGTGGTCACCACCTCGGCCACGAACACCCATCCCGACGCGCCCGAGGAGTACCCCGGCTTCAACCGCCTCTGGTCGCTCAGTGAATGGCTGGCCGACGAGCGGCCGAAGGGCTCTGTGTTGATTCTCGATGCGGACTTCGCGTTCCGCGCTCCGATCCGAACCACCGTCGAACGCGGCACGATCGTGGCCCAGGAGTGGTTCCGTTTCGGTGCGCCTCCGGCGCTCGAGTTTCTCGACAGCCCGCTCGCCGGTAAGGGCTCCGTGGCGTTCGAGCCGATGACCTGGCCGTTCGTGATCGACGCGGAGGACCTGGCCGAGCTGATGCCGCGCTGGCTCGACCTCACCGCGCAGTACCGCCGTCACACCGGCAAGTGGGAGAGCGACATGCTCGCACTCGTCGTGGCGGTGGCCGAGAGCGACCTGACCGTCCGGTACGAGACGCTCGGAGCGTGGACGAACTGGCCCGAGGAGTTCGTGGCGGGTGCGCCGATCCTGCACTACTGCCTGCCGATCGAGGCGCGCGACGGTGCGCGGCTCTGGTTCAAGCAGGACTGGCGGCCGTCGGCGAATGTCGATCGGCGGCCACACGATCCGGTGATCGACACGCGGCCCTACGAGCGCCTCACGCTCGATCCCAACGACGCGAAGCTCGACTACTGCAGGGACCTGCTGCACCTGCTCGACGAGTGGGTCCGGACCCAGGTCGACGACGGGACGCCGACCGACGCGGATCCGGTGTGACGGTCGGGGCTCCGGCGTCCGCGGTTACCTCAGCGCAGTTCGAACCGTTCGAGCTTGTCCAGCTTCTCGGGCAACGTTCCCGTCCACGAGTAGTGCACGACGACGCCGTCACGTGCCCATTCGCGTGCTGCGGGGGCGAGCCCCGACTTCATGTTGAAGAGGTGACCGTTGAGATACACCGACTCGGGGAGAATCGCCACGTCGAGCACGTTGTGAAGCAGGAAGTGCCCGAGGATCTGGTTCAGCGGCGCCTGTTGGGAACGGTGCGCCAGCACGTACGCACTGTTGTGGAGAAGTGTGTCGAACACGGCCCGGGTCACATCGGTCGAGGCTGCGAGAAAGAAACCGGAGTTCACGAACAGTGGCTCGTGCCCTGCGTTCCAGCCGTCGAACATGAAGTGCAGGTCCGCCGCCGGCCGTCGGTCCAGGTCCGTCACCGGGTCGCGCAGCCAGATCACGTCCACGTCCTGGAAGAGCACCCTGGGCGCAACCGTGAGCGCGTCGACCACTGCGAGCGTCTTGTAGAGCATGACGGAGGCGAAGCCCCCGTCGCCGTATTTCTCGGACTCGGGGATGTCGTCGGAGCGACTCGGGTCGGCCGGCACGGACCGGAGTCCGAGCTTCCGGGCAGCCACGAGGGTCTCGTCGTCGAGGGTGGACACGACGGTGCGCCCGCGCGGCTCGATCCCGCGCCGCTCGCACGACTCCACCCACCGGTTCAACAGTGGCAGATAGCGCTGGTTACACAGCATCGTGACCAGGGTCTCGGGTCCACCGAGGGAGCGGTAGGCCTCGGCCAGCTCCCCCCGCCGCTCGTCCTGACAGCTCAGCGTGAGGCGATGGAACCGTTCGGCCCGGTCGACGAGCGAGTCCGGCGGTGACACCTTGAACCGGATCTTTCCCGCCACGATCCTGTCGATGAGGGGATTCCCGGGCCGCCGAGCCGCATCGCGATGCGAGCGCAGCTTCGTCGCGTCGGGGTGGACACGGCCGCCGAGCTCGGCGGGTTCTGATTCCGTGGAGGTGCCCGGGCCGGTCATCGCGTGCCGACGCTACCGGCCACGTCGGACCCGGCGGGAAGATGCGCGGACCGGGGTGCGCCCGTGACAGCTGCGGGCGGTCCGCCACGGATGGAGGCGCCGACGATCTTCGTCCAGCTGGCCGCCTATCGCGAGCCCGAGCTCGCCGCCACCATCTCCAGCTGTATCGACGGTGCTGTCCACCCCGAACGGCTGCGGTTCGGCATCTGTCTGCAGTTCGACGAAGCGATCGCCGATGCCGGGTCCGACTGCCTGGATCGCCTCGGCGAGCGCGCCGAGCTGCGCGTTCTGCGCTACCCGGCCGGGCTGAGCCGGGGTGGCTGCTGGGCCCGCTTCGAGGCCCAGGGGCTCTACGACGGTGAGGACTTCACCCTCCAGGTCGACGCGCATTCCCGGATGGCGGACGGGTGGGACGACGCGCTCGTCGATCTCGTGCGGGGTCTGCCGGGCGCGAAGCCCCTGATCACCGGGTTTCCTCCGCTGTACCGGCTACAGGACGGTCGCATGGTCCCCATCGACGACGTCGACGACCCTGTGCCGGTCACACAGATAGTGCAGTGGTCACCCGACGGCTGGATCCACCATCCGACGGTGCCCGCTCCGCCCGGCACGCCGCCGGGTCCCCGGCCGACGCGGGTGATCTCGGGGGCCTTCGTCTTCACGGTGGGCGCCTGGAACGTCGAGGTGCGCCAGGATCCCGAGCATCTCTACAGCGGCGAGGAATTCGCTCTCACGCTCCGCTCCTTCACCTCGGGCTACGACCTGTGGAATCCGCCGCGGCGCATCATCTGGCACCGGATGCACCCGGAGGCGAACCCGAAGTACGTCAACGATGACCCCGACGGTCTCCGCGAGCGGCGCCACGAGCGCGCCTGCCGCCGTCTACGGGTGCTGCTGGCCGGGGATCCCGAGGGCATCCTCGACCCGTTCTCCCTCGGTGCCGAACGGACCCTCGACGAGTACTGGGACTACTCGGGGATCCGCTGGCCGGGTCGCACCATCAGCGAGTCGGCCCGGCTGGGTATACCGCCGGAGCGTTCCAGCGCAGTGGACACGGGTGTGGGGGGCCTCGGCCGGCGATGACAACCGCTGCGATCGTGTGCATCGCCCGCAACGAGTCACCGTTCGTGGAGGAGTGGGCCCGGTACCACCTCCAACTGGGATTCGACCGCATCTACCTCATCAGCACCGAGGCCGATCCGGGTCCCGCCGTCCGCACGATCGAACGGATCGGGCTCGGGTCCCGCGTCGAGGTGCTGCACTTCGACGACTTCCAGCCGGGCTGGCAGATCCGCTGTTACAACGCGCACCTTCCCCTCGTGCGTGAGGACTGGATCCTGGTGCTCGACGTCGACGAATTCCTGTACCTGCACCCGTTCGCGGACATCGGTGACTACCTCTCGACGATGGCGGCCGATGTGGGACAGGTGCAGTTCCCGTGGCAGTTGATGATCTCGTCGGACTACAGCCGGGCCAGTGTCCTCGGTGGCCTCGACGAGTACGCGGGCCGCGTCTCGGACCACGTGAAGAGCATCGTCCGCCGCGACGCCACCACGTGGCTGGGGATCCACGCCCACGACGCGGGGAAGACGAGAAGCGTCCTGAGCAGCGGAGTCGAAATCGGCGCCCGCCCCCGCCACCCGCACCTGCTGTCGGCGTCGCCCGACGCCGACCACCCGGTGGTCCTGCACTTCGTGTCCCGCGGTCACCTCGACGTGATGACCAGGATCGTCGACCACCAGTTCTTCAACTCGAAGAGCGGGGACCGCGAACGTGAGCGGCTGGCGCGCTTCCTCGTCGAGCCGGCCAACTGGTCGAACATCCCGACCCGGTGCCTTCTCCTGCAGTACTACCGCTCGCTTCCGCCTGCGACGCGGCCGCTGCAGGGTCCCACCGTCGACGCCGGAACAGCGGTGCGTGAACTGCGGGAGATCTTCCTCACCCAGATCCGGCGTCTCGTGGACTTCGAATGCACCGACGCCGACGACATGGAGGCCCAGTTCGAGAGTCGCTACCGGTACGCGATGAAGTCGGCGGCTCTGCAGAGGATGGCGGTCCTCACGCGCCCACCGGGTGCTGACCTCGACGAGTACCTCCGGTACGACACCCAGGAGGCGTACGTCGACAACCTCCGGGTGGCCCTGCAGGGGCGGTGATTCTTCCGATCACGCTCCCCTGCGGGCGGTGATCAACTTCGACGGACGCCCGGCGAAGTGCGTCACGGCCGCGTCGACGTCGACGAAACCGGCGTCACCGAGGCGTCCGCCCACCGCCTCCACGTCCACGTCGTCGAAGTCGTGTCGGTGGCCGGGTCTGACCGCGTCGTGTTCGGGGTGAGCGGGGTCGTCGAAGTCCTCGTCGACGAGCAGGATCCGTCCGCCGGGCGCCACGACCCGTGCGATCTGGTCGACGGCGAGGTGCCAGTCGGTCCAGTGGTGCATCACGTTCACGGCCCACACGGCGTCGGCGATGCCGTCGGCCACGGGTAGGGATTCGGCGGAACCGTCGCGGATGTCGACCCGCGGTCTGGCTGTGGATGCCAACCGACGGACGGTCAGGACCCGCCGCATGAACGGCGTTGGCTCCACGGCGACGACGACGGCACCCCGGCCGGCAGCCCGAATGGCCGCGGCCCCCATGCCCGCGCCGATGTCGACGACCGTCTCGCCCGCCGAGGGCGCGATGGCGTCGACCACGGCGTCGTTGGTCTGCGACCGCCACATCCTCGGCAGGCGCCGCAGGTATCGCATGGTCCCCCGCAGTCCGCGATCTGCGTGATGCCCGTGGTGTGGCGAGGCGTCGTGCCCGTGGCCGCTGTCATCGTCGGGGGAATGGCCGTGTTCATCCATGGGGGCAGTGTCGCACCCGCGCGGCCGCGAAGCGGAGGTGGTCTGACGGCTGCTGCGCCAACGATATAGACGATCCGATATACTCGCCGGATGGAACCGGCTGAGCTGCTACGGGTAGCCCGCCGACGCAGGGGTCTGAGCCAGGCCGCGTTGGCCGCACGCGCAGGCACCAGCCAACCGGTGATCTCCGCCTACGAACACGGCCGCCGCGATCCCACGACCCGCACCCTCCGGCGACTCCTGTCGGCCGCGGGCGAGCATCTCGAGCTCAGACTCGCACCCGAACCGCCGGACATTCCGCCGCCGTCGGGGCCCGAAGAGCACGGTGAGCGACTCGTCGACGTCCTCCTTCTCGCAGACGCGATCGGACACCGCGACCGCGGTCCGCTCACCTGGCCGCGGATCGACTCGTCGTGACCCGGTTGTCGCTCCCCGACAAGGTCCTCGCGATCGACCGGGCCCTGAGTGCGATTCCGCACGCGTTCGGCGGCGCGATCTCCCTCGGCTATCACGCCGAACCGCGAGCCACGATCGACATCGACGTGAACGTCTTCGTGTCCGTGGATCGGGCCGCCGAGGTTCTCGGGCCGCTGGGTGACCTCGGTGCCGAGATCGCCGGTGCACGTGAGACCGCCGTCCGCGACGATCAGGTCCGGATCATGTGGGACACGACGCCGGTCGACCTCTTCTTCTCCTACGACCCGTTTCACGCCGCCGCCGATGAGGCTTCAGTCGTCGTGCCGTTCGCGGGTCAGACGATCCGCGTGCTGTCGGCCACCCACCTCACGATCTGCAAGGCCGTGTATGACCGACCGAAGGACTGGGTCGACATCGAGGCGATGCTCGCCATCGGCACCCACATCGACACCGCCGAGGCGCTCCGTTGGGTCGGACGGATCGCAGGCGACGAAGACCCCCGGTTCGATCGCCTGGCTGCCATCCTCGGCACCTCGGGGCCGTCCGCCGGCTGACGGGACACCCGACCTGCATTTCGGCTACCACTAATCTGACTCGTAGGACACTGACAGCGAGAGGATCGATCATGGGACGGCCGTCGAGGAGACCGCGCGCGCGACTGACCACCCCGCTGGTGCGTGACGGCGGTGATCTGCGGGAAGCCTCCTGGGCCGAGGCGCTCGAGCGGGCGTCGTCGGGTCTGCGAAGGGCACTCGACGACCGTGGACCCAGCGCCGTGGGGATGTTCTCGTGTTCGAAGGCCACCAACGAGATGAACTACATGGCTCAGAAGTTCTCGCGGGTGGTGCTCGGATCGAACAACATCGACTCGTGTAATCGAACTTGACACGCTCCTTCCGTCGTCGGTCTGGCGACAGTGTTCGGAGCGGGTGGGGGCACGAGCTCCTACGCGGAGATAGAAGAGGCCGACGTGATCGTCCTGTGGGGCTCCAACGCCCGTGAGGCGCACCCCATCTTCTTCCACCACCTCATGAAGGGGATCGACGCGGGCGCCACGATGTACTGCGTGGATCCGCGCCGCACGTCCTCGGCGAAGTTCGCGGATGTCTGGCTGGGAATCGATGTCGGCACCGACATCGCCCTCGCCAACGGACTCGCCCGCGAGATCATCCACGCGGGCTTGGCGAACACGGACTTCATCGACCACGCGACGAAGGGTTACGAGGAGTTCGCTGCGTCCGTGGAGCCCTACACGCCGGAGGTCGTCGCCGGGATCTGCGGTATTCCGGCCGACGCCGTCGTCGAGCTCGCCCACGCCTATGCAAGTGCCGACAAGGCCCAGATCCTGTGGACGCTGGGGATCACCGAGCACCACAACGGTGTCGACAACGTCCTGTCGCTGTGCAACCTGGCGCTTCTCACCGGCCACGTCGGGCGGTGGGGGTCGGGGTTGGTCCCCCTGCGGGGGCAGAACAACGTCCAGGGCGGTGGTGACATGGGGGCGTTGCCCGACAAGTTGCCGGGGTTCGCCGACGTCACCGACGATGCCGCCCGGTCCAGATTCGAGGTCGAGTGGGGTGTCGCGGTGAACCCGGAACGGGGATGGCACCTGACCGAGATGTTCGAGGCGATGGAGCGCGGTGACATGCGCGCGCTCTATGTCATCGGTGAGAACCCGGCTGATTCGGAGGCCGACATCGGCCACGCCCGTGCGGTCCTCGGCGGGCTCGACACGCTGATCGTCCAGGACATCTTCCTCACCCGCACAGCGGAGCTCGCGGACGTCGTGTTCCCGGCGTCGGTCGCGTGGGCGGAGTCCGACGGCACGGTCACGTCGTCGGAGCGGCGGGTTCAACGCGTGCGCGCTGCGGTTCCACCGCCCGGTGAGGCACGCCACGACATCGACATCCTCTGCGATCTCGCCGCCACGATGGGCGTCGACCTCGGCCCCCGGGACCCGGAGGCGGCGTGGGACGAGCTGCGGTCGCTGTCGCCACTGCACGCAGGGATGTCGTGGGAGCGTCTCGCCGACGAGGGAGGGCTGCAGTGGCCCTGCCCCGACGAGACGCATCCGGGCAGTCCGTTCCTGCACGGGTGGCTGTGGGAACCGGAGCGTGACGGGCGCGACCCCGCGCCGTTCTCGGTGGTCGCCCATGCCGGACCGGTGGAGGAACTGAGCGAACGTTTTCCGCTGCGGCTGACCACGGGGCGGGCGTTGGACTCCTACAACACGGGCGTGCAGTCCGGCGACTACGCGTCGCCGATCCGCTACGGCGACGCGCTCGACATCAACCCGGCCGACGCGGCGGACCTCGACATCGCCGACGGCGAACGGGTGAGGGTGTCGTCGCCGCGTGGGTCCGTCGAGATGGCCGTCAGGTTCCAGCCCGACATCCCCCGGGGTCTGGTTTTCACGACGTTCCACTTCCCCGACCTCGTCGACGCCAACCTGTTGACCAACGACGCCTACGACGAGCGCTCGGGGACCGCCGAGTTCAAGGCCGCCGCTGTACGGATCGACAGGCTCGACGCCGACGTGGCCGCGGGGTCGCCGTGACCGATCTGCATCTCGGCGACGCCCGGGCCGACGCGGCGGAACGTGCGGCGGTGGACGCCGTCGTCGCCGTGTCGGAGTCCGCCGTCACGTTCGAGACGGAGCGACTCGTGCGCGGGGGAGCGGCGCGTCGCAGATCCCTTCGCCACCGGTTGTTGCCCGCGCTGCACGCCCTGCAGGCCGAGGTCGGTTGGATCTCCCCGGGCGGGCTCAACCTGGTGTGCGAACGCCTCGGCGTTCCCCCCGCCGAGGCGTACGGGGTGGCGACGTTCTACGAGATGTTCCGCACCGAGGATCCCGGCCACACCGACGATGTCACCCATGTGTGCGTCGACGGCCCGTGTCAGATCGCCGGCGCAGCCGGGCAGGCCGAGCGACTCCGCGGCGAAGGCGCCCGGGTGCACCCCAGCCCGTGCCTCGGGCAGTGCGAG
This sequence comes from Acidimicrobiales bacterium, assembly GCA_040219085.1. Lineage (NCBI taxonomy): Bacteria > Bacillati > Actinomycetota > Acidimicrobiia > Acidimicrobiales > Acidimicrobiales bacterium. The sequence continues at coordinate 90,517 of JAVJTC010000004.1, read as the reverse complement.
CGAGCCCCCGCGGTGTTCGTCCAGGGACGGGGTCGCCCAGACCGGGTCCCCGCCGACGACGCCGAGTCGGCGCCGTTCCGGTCACCCCAGCATGGCGACCCGGGCCTGCGGGTCCTCGCCCGGGTCGGCGTCGTGAATCCGACGAGCCTCGACAGCTACCGGGCCCACGGCGGCTACCGCGCCCTGACACGGGCGGTCGAGATCGGCCCGGACGCGGTGATCGACGCGCTGAGCACTTCGGGTCTGTCGGGTCGAGGTGGCGCCGCCTTCCCCACCGGCGCGAAGTGGCGGGCGGTCGCGGACGCGCCGGGTGACACGAAACACGTCGTGGCCAACTGCGACGAGTCCGAGCCTGGCACGTTCAAGGACCGGACGCTGCTCGAACACGACCCGTTCGCCCTCGTCGAGGCGATGACCATCTGCGGACTCGCGGTCGGGGCCGAACACGGCTGGGTCTACATGCGTGGCGAGTACCCCCGCGCCACCGCCCGGGTCGCCGCGGCCGTCGACGCGGCCCGCGCCGCAGGCCTGCTCGGCGCCGACGTCGCCGGTACCGGCCACCGTTTCGACATCGAGATCCGCCGCGGCGCCGGCGCCTACATCTGCGGGGAGGAGACGGCGCTGTTCAACTCGATCGAGGGATACCGCGGCGAGCCCCGCAACAAGCCCCCGTACCCGACCACCCACGGGTTGTTCGGCGAGCCGACCGCGATCAACAACGTCGAGACATTCGCCAACGTCGTCGACATCGTCGCCGACGGGCCCGACCCGTACCGGGAGCGTGGGACCGAGACCTCCCCCGGGACCCGGCTGTTCTGCCTGTCGGGGCGGGTCGCCGTGCCCGGCGTCTACGAAGCGGACTTCGGTGTCACGCTCGCCGAGCTCCTCGAGATGGCCGGAGGCGTCACCGGCGAGTTGCGCGCCGTGCTCCTCGGCGGAGCAGCAGGGGCGTTCGTCGGACCCGGCGACCTGGACCTCGAACTCTCGCTGGATGCGGCCCGCGCCGCCGGTCTGAGCCTCGGCTCCGGTGTGGTCGTCGCCTTCGGGCACGGCGACGACATGGCGGCCGTCGTCGAACGCGTCGCCCAGTTCTTCCGTGACGAGTCGTGCGGCCAGTGCGTGCCGTGCCGGGTCGGCACGGTGCGACAACACGAGATCCTCGTGGAACTCAACTCGTCGGGCTCGCTCGCCCCCGAGCGTCGGCACCTCCTCGACGACATCGGCGCCGTCATGGCCGACGCGTCGATCTGCGGACTCGGCCACACCGCCGCCGGAGCTGTGCGGTCCGCCCTCGACCTGGGACTGATCGGAGACGGACCATGACCGACACGTCACGCGCAGCCGACGAGACGGCGGTGTCGATCCGTGTCGACGGAGCGGAGGTGACCGTCGCGGCCGGTTCGACGATCCTCGACGCGTGCACGGCCGCCGGCGTCGACACGCCCACCATCTGTTGGGCGCCCAACCTCACGCCCGTCAACGTGTGTCGGGTCTGTGTCGTCGAGGTCGACGGCTCGCGGGCCCTCGTGCCGTCGTGCTCGCGGCCGGTGGAGGACGGCATGGTCGTCTCGACCGACAGCGAACGCGTCCGTCACAGCCGCAAGATGGTCCTCGAGTTCCTCGGCACAGCGAACGAGCTGGACCAGGCCGACGAGATCACCGAGATGGCGGCCCGCTACGGCGCCGACTCCTCCCGGTACCCCGAGGCCGCCGCTGCCGTGGACGAGCCGATCCGCGTCCAGGACACCCTCTACATCCGGGACTACGACCGCTGCGTCCTCTGCTACAAGTGCGTCGAGGCGTGCGGCGACGACGCCCAGCACACGTACGCCATCGCCGTCGCCGGCCGGGGCTTCGGGGCCCGTATCTCCACCGAGTACGACGTCGCCCTGCCCGACTCTGCGTGCGTCTACTGCGGGAACTGCGTGGCGGTGTGTCCGACCAACGCCCTCCAGTTCCACACGGAGTACACCCTGCGCGAGGCCGGCGAGTGGCGCCCCGAGGACCAGAGCGTCTCGCGGACGGTGTGTTCCTACTGCGGCGTCGGCTGCAACCTCGACCTCCACGTCCAGGACGAGCGCATCGTCGCCGTCACCTCCCCGGCCGACCACGACGTGACCTGGGGCAACCTCTGCATCAAGGGACGCTTCGGTTACACCTACGTCCAGCCGGAGGGCGAGAGCAGCGGGTGATCCACCCGATCTGCGCACGTTCTCTCGCCGGTCATGGGGTCGGCGACGTGTTGCGCGGAGCGGTGTTACAGCGAATCGGTTGTTCCGTACGCGCAGAGCGAGCCGGCTATTCGCTGTGACACTGTCGGCTGTCGGCTTCCCGGCTGGCGCGATCAGGTGTCCCGCGTGTCACAGCGCACCGAGTCGTCGGGCATGTGACCGGGCGACATGGTGGGCGAACGAGATGGCCTTGTCGCAGTACGGTCCGGCCCAGCCGAGCCCGATCGTCTCGTCGAAGATGTCGAGCCAGCGGCGGAAGTGCTCGTCTGTGAACCGGTGACGTTCATGGATCCGGGCGTGTGCCAGGATGGCATTGCCCTCGTAGCCGGGCGTGCCGAACAGGACGCGGCACCAGAAGGCGGTGAGTCTGGGGAGGTGTTCGGCCCAGTCGACATGCGCGACGTCGTTGAAGACGGGACCCAGCAGGTCGTCCTGTGCGACAGCTCGATAGAAGCAGCGAACCATCTCTTCGACGGCGGCTTCGGTGTCGATGTCGCCGCACCTCACGAAGGGGTCCTGAGCGACACGGGCGGTCACCGACCTGCGAGCCGGTCGATCTCACCGTCGGCGGCGGCGCGCAGGCGGGCCAACGCCCCCAGGCCGCGCGAGCAATAGCCGTCGTCGGGGTCGTCGCCGTCGTCGAAGAGGTGGATCCAGCACGCCGGGTCGCCACCCTCGTCATGCGTCATGTGAGCGCGACCGCCGTCGCCACGATCACGCCTATCCCGAACACCGTCTGCTGGACGCCGATGACGACCGCGGGGCGGGGTGGGAGTCGCACGGCGGCCATGTTGATCGCGGCGATGGCCACGATGGCCGCCGCCGCGGCGGCGGGCACGAGGTCGGCCGCCCACGCTGCGACGACGGCACCGGTGGCACCGAGCTGAGCCAGGTCGCTCGTCCAGCGTGCAAGGGGCCGGACGCGGGTCCGGGTGATCTGTACCCGCACGTAGGGGATCGCGGCAGCCGAACGGACCGCGACGACGACCCAGAGGCCCCAGGCCACCCGGTGCGCTTCACCGCCTGCGAGTGCGATCGCCGTGGCGATCGATCCGATCCCGATCGCCCCGGCCAACTCGGGGATCAGCCGGCGACCCCGGCTGCGCATGTCGTACCAGAGCTCGAGCGCGACGAGCGGCGCGGCGACGGCCAGTGGAAGCCAGAATTTCTCGGCGGTCGCAGTCACGGCGAAGCCGACCAGGGCCCCGAGGCAGGCGAGCTCGATCGCGGCGATGCCCGCCGCAACCCGCGTCCGATCGAGCCAACGGTGGCGCCCCCGGTCGACGAGCACCACCTTCAGTGGTGTGCGGGCGAGGAAGGCGACCATCGCCGCTGCACCCAGCGCCGAGCCGGGCCATGAGAACGCGACGAGAAGGCCGAGAACCGCCGGCTCGGCGGTGAGACTCCAGCCGCCGTGCTCTGCGGGTACCGCAACGGCGCGCCATGTCGCACGGTGCGGCGCCGTGGGAGGGGTCACGGCGAGAGCGGTATCCTCTATTCCCACACTATGAGAATACTCAGCTGGCGCCGCATGGCAACCCCGCCTTCACCTCGCCGCCTTCACCTCGCGGTGGGAGCCGGGTCGCTCACTGGCGGGAAGGGGGCGACTCCGCTCGATCCCGGACTGCGCCGTCGAGGTCGCGCAGGCGCCGCTCGACGGAAAGGACGAGATCGGCGAGATCCTGCACGTCCGCCCGCGAGGGTAGGTTCCAGAAGCGGAGGCACCGGCCGGTGACCGACTCGAAGCCACGGCGGGTTCGCGCCGTGGACGCCACGGCGAGGGAGAGGGCCTGGGCGAACAGCTCGGTCCTCATGACGCGATCGAGTTGACTCGCCGTGAGATCCTCGACGACATCGAAGACCTGTCGCCATGTCGGTTCACCGGCTACCACGCACGCGATCGTAGTCCTCGCTGGAAATACGACGACCCCCCGACCGGCGCTCGGTGGCCGAGCGTCCGAACCGGGAGGCTTCCTGTGTGGAGGGGACGTGAACGGCGAACCTGATCCGGGCAGCGAGCGGGATGCGCCCTCCCCCCGGCACGAGACCATCTTCATGGACGGCCCGATCCACATCGCGGACTTCGGTGGCGAGGGACAGCCGCTCCTGCTCGTTCACGGTCTCGGGAGCTCACATGCGATCTGGCTGGGCGTCGGCGCAGCCCTGAGTCGTCACGCGCATGTGGTCGCCGTCGACCTTCCCGGCTTCGGCTATTCACCGCTGCGGCGCCGGTCCGCCTCGGTCGACGCGGCGGCGGGCTACCTCGTGCGGGTCATCGACGCGGTCTTCGGGTCGCCGGCGGTGGTGGTCGGGAACTCGATGGGCGGCGTCGTCGGGATGCTCGCCGCGAGGGGCCACCCCGACGAGGTGAGCGGACTGGTCCTCGTCAACCCCGGACTGCGGCGCCCGAGCGGTGTGCACCTCGACCGGGAGGTCCTGCGTCGCTTCGGCGCGATCCTCCTGCCCGTCGTCGGGGAGAGCTATCTCGGCCGTCAGTGGGGCGATCTCGGCCCCGAAGGTGTGGTGCGGGCATCCATCGATCTCTCGTGCACGGATCCGTCCCGTGTCCCGAGTTTCGTCGTCGAGTCGCTGGTCGAGGTCGTCACCCACGTCCAACGCTCACCGGGGTCCCGCCACGCCTACCTCGAGGCGACGAGGTCTCTGATCCGGTTCGCCGGATCCCACCGGCAGCATCGCCGGCTCATCACGGGTTTCGACCAGCCGACCTTGCTCGTGGTGGGGGAGCACGACCGTCTCGTTCCCGCCGAGGCAGCCAGAGCCGTCGCTGTCGAGCGCCCCGACTGGGCCTTCGAGGTCCTTCGCGGCGCCGGACACACGCCTCAGCTCGATCACCCGGATGCCCTCGTGGCCGCCATCACGGGGTGGTTGAGCGGCACCTTCGACTGAACGGACCGCGCCGGGAGGGTCCAAGGACCATTCACCCCGACCGGGGCCGCCCGCTAGCGTCGCCCCATCGGGCGAACGCGATTCGCCCCGCAGACGGCCCGACGGGAGGCGACGGGAACCCATGGACGTCCGAAGCCTGATGCGCCGCTCGGCCCGGTTCCATTCCGAGCGTGAGGGCGTCGTCTTCGGTGACATGCGGGTGACCTTCGGCGAGGCGTGGCAACGGGGAATCCGGATGGCCAATGCCCTGCTGGAGCTCGGTCTCGAGCCTGGTGACCGGGTGGGCGTGTTGGAGGACAACTCGCTCGAGGCCGTCGACACCTTCGCCGGGTGCGCCGCGGCGAATCTCGTGCGCGTCCCTCTCTACGCACGCGATGCGCGTGACTCCCACCACTGGATGCTCGACCACACAGGCTGCCGTGCACTGGTCGTCTCCGCGAAATACGCCGACGCCGTCGGTGGGCTCATCGACGAGCTCGGCCGACTCGACCATGTCGTCGTCCGCGACGACGGCTACGAGGATTGGCTCCACTCTCACAGCGACGTGGATCCGGACCCGGACGTGTCGCCCGACGACGTCTACATCATCCGGCACACGGGTGGGACGACGGGCCGGGCGAAGGGCGTCGCCTACACCCACCGCCGGTGGCTCGCATCGGGTCGTGACTGGTTCTACAACTTCGCGCCGGTCGAGCTCGGTGACCGGTGCCTGCACGTCGGGCCCATCTCACACGGATCCGGGTACCTCTTCACCCCGATCTGGCTGTCGGGGGGATCCAATGTTCTGGTCGACCACTTCGACGTCGTCGAGGCGCTCGACATCATGGAACGGGAGGGAATCGCCTACATGTTCACGGTGCCGGCGATGGCCCTCGCCCTCGCCCATCACCCCGGCGTGGCGAATCGTGACTGGTCGCACCTCAAGGTGTTCCAGATCGGCGGCGCGCCCGTTTCCGACGACACGGCAGAGCTGTGCCGCGAGGTGTTCGGCGACGTCCTCTACCAGGGTTACGGTCAGACCGAGGCGGTACCCGCCACGATGATGGGACCCCGGGAGTGGTTCTCCGCCGTCGAAGGCTCCAACCCCCGCCGGTCCGCCGGTCGGCCACTTCCCTTCGCCGATCTGCGGATCGTCGACGACGACGCCCGGCCGCTCCCACTCGGCGAGGAGGGTGAGATCGCCGTGCGCTGCGACGGACAGATGGACGGCTACTGGAACGATCCGGATGCGACGGCTGAGCGGATCGTCGACGGTTGGGTGCTGACCGGTGACATCGGACGCGTCGACGAGAACGGCTACGTGTACGTGCTCGACCGCAAGAACGACATGATCATCTCCGGGGGCTACAACATCTACCCCGCGGAACTCGAGAACGTCATCAGCTCACACCCTGCGGTCATCGAGGTCGCTGTCATCGGCGTGCCGCACCCGGAGTGGGGCGAGACGCCGGTAGCCGTGTGCGTCGTGGAGGATCCGGCGTCGGTCGATCCGGGCGAGATCATCGAACTTTGCCGTGACCGGCTGGGCTCCTACAAGAAGCCGTCGAGGGTGGAGCTGCGCACCGAACCGCTGCCCCGCAGCACCGTGGGCAAGCTCGCTCGAAAGACACTGCGCGAACCGTTCTGGGCGGACCGGGACCGGCGCGTGTCTGGCACCTGAGGGTCGCGGACGTGTTCCGTTGAGGCCCATCGTCGACGCAGCGGCCGGATTGGCGGGATACGCCACCCGCCGGCTCGCGCGTGTGCGGCGCCGAATAGCGAACGGCGTGCGGTACGCCGCTGGCATCGACCCTCCCGCGGTGGGAGTCACGCCCCGGGAGCTCGTGTGGAGCCGCGAGACGGCGTCGCTGTGGCGCTACAGGAGCGACTCCCGCCGAGTCGGCCCGCCCCTGGTCATCGTCCACTCCCTGGTGAGCCGTAGCTACATCCTCGATCTCCGTCCGGGACACAGTTTCGTGGGCAGTCTGTGCGACGAGGGTTTCGACGTGTTCGTCCTCGAGTGGGGGCCGCCGGACAGCGCCGAGAGCACGCGGACGCTGGCCGACTACATCGACGCCGACATTCCCGACGCCGTCGCAGCCGCGTGCAATGTCGCCCCCAGCCCGGATGTGACGCTCATGGGCTACTGCTTCGGCGGCATCCTCGCACTCGTTTTCGCGGCCCGACACCCCGAGGCTCCGGTGCGGAACCTCGTGACCATGGCCACCGCGGTGGATTTCGACCATGTCGGCGTCATCGCCAACCTCCTCGGAGGACACGGCGTGGATCCGCGGACCCTGCTCGACGAGACCGGCAACCTCCCGGCCGCGACGGTCGCACGCGGGATCAGGATGCTGCGACCCACCGCCGAGGTCGCAGCTCTCGCCAACCTCTGGCAGAACCTCGACGACGACGACAGAGTTGCGGGGATGAGGGCTGTCGAGAGCTGGCTCGCCGATCAGGTGCCGTTTCCGGGCGCCCTCTTCGTCGAGTGCGTCGAGATGTTCGTGCATCGCAATGCGCTGGTGGCTGACACCGTGGAGGTCGCCGGGGAGCATGTGAGCCTGCGCACGGTCACGTGTCCGTACCTCGCAGTCGTCGCGGACGACGACTTCGTCGTGCCGGCCCCGTCCGCATTACCGGCGCCCGGCCTCGTCGGGTCCCGGGACACGACGCTGCTGCGCCTCGCAGCCGGTCACATCGCCTTCATCGCCGGTTCGAGGCGGATGGGGTTGCACCTCCCGCAGATCACCGACTGGTTGTCGGCTCACGGTGACGAACCAGGGGGTGCTGCGGCGGCGCCGTGAGCGGACGGGCACGCAGTAGGTGCCGACCCCGCTGCCGGGATCCGTTCAACCGGCTCGACCGGAGGCGTTCAACTGCGAGAGGCGGGTCGCCGCGAGTTCGTTGAGCAGTTGGGCCCGGGCCCGCATCCACGGCGTGTGCAACGCGCACGGGCCCTCGTTCGCGCAGGGGCGGTCCTCGAGGACGCATCGTCCCGTGTCGGTCGGGCCTTCGATCGCCTCGATCACATCCAGGACACTGACGTCGTCGAGATCGACCGCGATCGCGTATCCCCCCGTCGGTCCGGGTTCCGAGCTCACCCAGCCGCGGGAGACGAGCGGAGTCATCGCGTGGGCGAGGAATCCCCGAGTCGTGCCGACCACCGCGGCCAGATCCGAGGACTTGAACCTCCGGTCGGACCCGGCGAGGGCGATCAGGGCTCGGGTGGCGAGATCCGCTCGTCGAGTGATCTCGAGACGCATATCGACAGACTATACGAATGGCCCGGGTCTGCGGCCGGGCTCAGGTCACGATGACCCTTCCGACCATCCACGGGTGTGGCGTGCAGAAGTACGGGTACTCGCCGGGTTCGCTGAAGGTGACAGAGAACGTGTCGCGCAACTCGAGGCTTCCGGAGTCGAAGAGGCCGTCGGGTGTGGCGGTCGTGCCGTTGGACGTGCCCGATGTGACGGTGTGGACGACACCGTCGTTGTTGGTCCAGGTCACCGTCGTGCCGGCTTCGACGGTGATCACGGACGGGGAGTATGCGGTGGCTGCGTTGGCCGGATCCCATGCTCCGACCGGAATCCGGACGGTGTCGGTCGCGACCGCCTCGACGTCGCCGTCCTCCCCGCCGTCGCCCGCCGTGGCCGATTCCCCGCCGCCGTCGGCGCCGCTGTCGGACGGTGGGGGAGCCGTGCCCGCATCGCTGACCCCCTCGGCGAAGATCTCGGGGTTCTCGTCGCCCGTGACGACGAGCTGGCCGATCGCCCCCTTGTAGAAGGTCCGGACCAGCGCGTGGTCGACGAGGATGATCGTGGAGGGAACGAGCCCCAGGACCTCGACGACGGTGGCGCCGCCGGCGACGACGAGCGTGGACTGCGAGCCGCGGATCACGTGGTTGACCGGGTGGGTCGCACCTTCGGGGTACACGGCGTCCCAGTGTGAGCCGATCGGGTGGAAGTTGGAGTTCAGGTTGAGGCCCTCGTTGACCATGTAGATCCGGGCCCGCTCGCCCACCGCCATCGTGAGGGCGTTGTCGCCGGTGAGGGCGTCGGTGCGGCCGTTGAACGTGACGAAGCGGGGTTCCTCGAGGGTCAACGCCTCACGATCGAAGGGCGCCTCACCGGTTGCGTCGGTCTCGCCGAGGTACCACTCCGACTGCGTGATGGCCCACTCGTGGTCGACCTCGGGTAGCGGTTCCTCGGGGTCGACGATGATCATCCCGTACATCCCCCGGGCGATGTGTTCGGGCACGTCGCCGAAGGCGCAGTGGTACATGAACGCCCCGGGGTAGAGGAGGCGGGCCTCGATCGACGCCGACTCGCCCGGCGGGATCGTGAGCGCCGCTGCCCCGCCACCCTGGCCGGTCACCGCGTGGAAGTCGATGTTGTGGGGGTGCTGGGAGTCGGCAGGGTTCGTCAGGGTGAAGCGGAGGAGGTCCCCCACCCGGGCCCGCACGACAGGGCCGGGTGCGCCGCACTCGTGGTCGGTGTCACCGGCCACGCGGAAGCCCCAACTCAGAGTCGACGTTCCGCTGGCCGGGTCGATCGGGCACAGCGCCTCGGTGACCTCGAGGTGCACCTCCACGACCCGCTGGTCGGAGCGCGCGATCGGCGGCGGGACGTTCGGCAGGTAGCTCGTGTGAGCCTCGTCCGCGGGTGCGGCGGGAAGATCCGCTACCGGGGTGAGGTCGGGGAGGATGGACTCGAGCTCACCGGATGGACGACCTGTCGACACCGTTGCGACGCTGTCGCTCGGGGCGCCGACGACGTTGTCGGCGGTCCCCGGCGGGGGGAGGTCGTCGGGGCCACACGCGGCGCCGATCAGGGAGAACAGGACCAGCATCGCGACGAACGACAGCAGCGTTCGGCGACGGTTCGCGCGGCGGTGGGGGAGTCGTTGCGGCATCGTGGCGTCTCTTTTGTCGGGGGGCGGTTCCCCTGCCTGGTGCCGGGGAACCCGTCGTATTTCCCAATCATCGACTACACCACTACACAATCACAGGGACTTTGGCCCCGGACCCACCAGCCGCGCCTCAGGCGCTGTCGACCCAGGGGCCGACGCCGGAGATGCGCTCGATCTCCACGCGCACGACGACCGAATCGGCCGCATCGCGCGCTGCGAGCGGGTGGCGATCGAGTCCGAGGTACTTCTTCGCCAGACGGTCCATGAGCGCCGGGTCGGGGCCTTCTTCGATACGAGCCGTGCCCCTGATCGTCAGGTGTCGTTGGAAGCCGCGCTCATTGCGTTCGGTGTCCTCTATCGACAGGATCACCCGCGGGTCCCGGCGCAGATTGACCGCCTTGTGGCTCGATCCGCTCGTGCCGAAGACGATCTCGTCGCCCTGCACGATCACCCACACCACCGAGACCTGAGGTGACCCGTCCGCATTCGAGGTCCACACGTGGGCCACGGCATCGGACCCGAGCAGGGCCTGGGCCCTCGCGTTGAGTTCCGGCACTGGATCCCCCTTCTCGTGCTGTGTCAGCGACGGTAGTCCCCCGACGTGGAGTGGTGCTGGGGACCTGACCGGGGGGACGGCGCCACGTCATCTCGAGGGTGGCGCGCATCCGCGACCGGGACCCGGGGCGAAGACATGCACATCCCCCGTAACGAAAGGCCCCCAACAATGCGTTCCACATTCACGAAGCTGATGGCGCTCCTCATGGCAGTGGCTCTGGTCGCCGCCGCCTGCGGCTCCGATGATGAGCTGTCCGAGGCCGACGTCTCCGAACCGGGTGACATCGTCGATGTCGCTGTGGCTTCTGAGCGGTTCCCGACTCTGGTTGCTGCGCTTCAGGCCGCGGATCTGGTCGAGACGCTTCAGGGCGAGGGTCCCTTCACGGTGTTCGCGCCGACCGAGGAGGCGTTCGCCGATCTTCTCGCGGCTCTGGACCTGACCGCTGAGGAGCTTCTGGCCGACACGGCCCTGTTGACCGATGTTCTGCTGTACCACGTGGTGCCGGGTGAGGTTCCGGCCTCGGTCGTGGTGACGCTCGACGGCGAGTCCGCCGACACCGCCCTCGAGGGTGCGTCGGTTGCGATCAGCGTCGACGGTGACACGGTCATGGTGAACGATGCGACGGTCATCGAGACCGACATCGAGGCGTCGAACGGCGTGATCCACGTCATCGACACCGTCCTGGTTCCCTCCTGATCCACCCCTGAGACCCCCGCGTGCGATCCGGCCGGCATCTGCCGGCCGGATCGGCGCGTCCGGCCCGGGATCGGGCCGACTCCACGTCGGTGCCGGGCACGCTGGCGGCTCGCCCCGCGCCCTGCCACTCTTCAGATCATGGCTGACGTGCGATCACCGACCGACAGCATCGAAACCGGTCGCGACCAGTGGCGCTGGCGGGTCGATGCCACCCCGGACCGTGAGTTCATGCGCTTCGAGGGCATGAGCTGGTCCTTCGCCGAGTTCGACGAGATCCGGCGGAAGGTGGCCGCCGGTCTGGCGGCGATCGGCGTCGGCGTCGGAACCCGGGTCGCCGTCGGGATGACGAACCGTCCCGAGGCGATCGCCGTGCAGCTCGCCATCCAGGAGCTCGGGGCGGTTCTCGTCCCCCTTCTGCCGGACCTCACTGCCCACGAGCTCGGCTTCCGTCTGGGTCATTCCGCATCGGAGTTCCTCGTGGTCGACGGCGGGATCACCCGGGATCTGTTGGATGCGGTGGCGGACTACCCCGACCTGCGCACGGTCGTCAGGACCGCCGAGGTCGAACCCGTGGTGGGAGTGGCCGATGTCGTCTACGACCGCGTCGCCGACGCGGACGCCGTGGCACCGCTGGATCTCCCGGGCCTCGACGCGAGATCGCTCGCGATGATCCTCTACACCTCGGGCAGCACAGGTGACCCGAAGGGCGTGATGATCGGCACCGGCGCCTTCGCCACGGTCGGGCCGGCCTTCGCGGACCAGTTCGGCATCGGCCCGGAGGACAACTTCTACGCCCCGCTGCCGTTCGCCCACGCGGTCGGTGCGCTGACGGCCCTCGGGCTCTCGACCCACCTGGGGTGTGTCATGACCCTCGCAGACCGCTTCAGTCCCTCGACGTTCTGGACAGACTTCGTCGGTGGTGGGATCACCACGTCGATCCTGTTCCCGACGCACCTCAATCTCCTCCTGGAGACCGGAGACGGTGCGCCCGGCCCCGGCGAGCATCCGTTCCGGCTCGTCATCACCCATGCGTACCTCCGTCGCTTCCGCGAGCGCTTCGGGGTCGACATCGCGACCGTCTGGGGGATGACCGAGACGGGGGCGATCTGCACGGGGTCCGAACCCGGCTACGACGGGCGCCTCGGCGAGAACTACATCGGCACCCCGATGCCCGGCGCGGAGGTCGGCATCTTCGACGAGAACTTCGAGATGCTCGGCCCGGGCGAGGAGGGTGAGCTCTGCCTGCGCCACCCCAACGTGATGCTCGGCTACCTCGACCTGCCCGACGAGACCGCGCGCACCCTCGTCGACGGGTGGATCCGCTCCGGTGACCGGGGCGTGATCGACGAGGAGGGCCGGGCTTTCTTCGTCGGGAGGTTCAAGAACGTCATCAAGCGCTCCGGTGAGAACATCAGCGCGGAGGAGGTGGAGACGGCCCTCGACCGCCACGCCGACGTCGTCGAGTCGGTCGTCTTCGGCGTGGCCGACCCGGTCAGGGCCGAGGAGGTGGCCGCAGTGGTGGTCGTCCGCAGCGGATCCCAGGTGGACGCGGCTGAGCTGCGTAGCTCGACCGCCGAGACTCTCGTGCGTTGGAAGCAACCCCGCTACATCGATCTGCGCACCGATCCGCTGCCCCGTCTCGCCAACGGGAAGGTCGACAGGGTGGGCGTCGTCGGGGACTTCGATCCCGGATCGGTGTGGGACGCGCAGGCCGACTGAGCCGGTCGGCGGCCCGGTGCAGCCATTGCGGTGGCGTCGACGGCGATTGACACGGACAGCGCCTGCCCCGATGATCGGCCTCCGCCCAGGGGGGATCAGCTGATGTTGACGAAGTACGACGAGTTCCCGGTCCACCAGTCGCCGTATCCGTTCAGCCGGATCCCGATCACGGACTACTCGTTCGACGACGGCTTCTACTTCGGCTTCTTCTGTCCCGAAGAGAAGCTGTTCCTTTTCGCGGGGATGCGGGTCAACCCGAACGCCGACATGATCGGCGGCTACGCGGGAGTGATCCACGAGGGAGTCCAGTACACGGTGCGGATGAAGCGCCCGTGGAGTCCCCGCCACGACACCGTGATCGGGCCGTACTCACTCGACGTCGTCGAAGCCTTCACCGACCTGCACCTGGCGCTCGGGGCCAACGACTCGGACCTCAACTTCGATCTTCACTGGCTCGGCGCCGGACCGCCGTTCACCGAGGCACACCACTTCGCGACCAACCGGCAACGGGTGACGACCGACCAGACCCGCTACACCCAACCCGGCCGGGCGTCGGGCTGGATCGAGTTCGCGGGTCGGCGTCTCGAGGTGACCCCGGACCGGTGGTACGCGAGCCGGGACCACTCCTGGGGCCTCTACTACGAGCGGACCCCCCTCGCCCCCGACCGCCGCTGGATGCGGCCGCGCGAACGCGGCCAGCGCCGCTCGTTGCGGCTGTGGACGGTCTTCGCGACGCCGACGACGGCGGGCTTCTTCTCGGTGCACGAGGCCGCCGACGGTTCACGGGGCGGTCTGAACGACACCTTCGGAACCCCCTTCGAGGGGTACATCACCCCCGACGGAACCGAGGTCATCGAACTCACCGACATCGCGCACCGTGCCGAGTTCGAGCCGGGGAGCCGGGTGATGCGCACCGTCGGCGTGGACGTCACCGACGTAAACGGTGACGTCTGGACCATCGACCACCGCGCGGCCCAACCGCCCTGGTACCCCCAGACCATCGGCTACGACGCCGGGAGCTGGCGCGACGGCGGTTCGATGTACACCTACGCCGGGACCGACGAGCCGGTCCTCGAGTTCGACGAGTTCGACCTGTCGACCCAGCCCTTCGACTTCACCACCCACGACGGCCGCGAACTCAAGGACCGCACGGGGCTCGAGTACCTGGTCTCGGTGACGGTGAGCGCGCCGGACGGCACGACGGCGTCCGGTGCCGGACAGACCGAGCTGTTCGTCTGGTCCGACTACGAGCCGTGGTTCGGCGAAGAAGTTCGGTGACGCCCGGCCGAAGCGGGTGGGAATCGGACAGAATCGGCTCATGAGCCTCCAGAGCGGATCCACGAACGCGGCGAGCGCGGGCTCGGCCGCCTCCGACGTCGCCATCACGACCCGAGGACTCTCCCGCTCCTTCGGGACCAAGACGGTGCTCGAAGGAGTCTCCATCGAGATCGCAGCGGGGACGGTGTACGCGCTCCTGGGCCCCAACGGTGCCGGCAAGACGACGCTGATCCGGATCCTCACCACTCTCCTGTCACCCAGCAGCGGCGGAGCGACCGTCGCCGGCGCCGACATCGTGACCGAGCCCCGCGTCGTGCGGTCCCGTATCGGCCTGGCCGGGCAGTTCGCCGCCGTCGACGGTCACATGAGCGGGCGGGAGAACCTCGTGATGGTCGCCCGGCTCTACAACCTGGGCCGACGCGAGGCGAAACGTCGCGCGGACGAGGTCCTCGAGCGGATCCATCTCACTGACGCCGCCAGCCAGCTCGTGCGGACCTACTCGGGTGGCATGCGGCGCCGGCTGGACCTCGCCGCGAGCATGGTGGGCCGGCCTCCGGTGCTCTTCCTCGACGAGCCGACGACCGGTGTCGACCCGCGTAGTCGCCTCGACATCTGGGAGCTCATCGCGGAGATGGTCGACGAGGGAACGACGTTGATGCTGACGTCGCAGTACCTCGAGGAGGCCGAGTACCTCGCCGACCGGATCGGCGTCATCGACTACGGGACCCTCATAGCGGAGGGGACCGCCGACGAACTCAAGGCCCGTCTCGGCGGTGACCGCATCGAGATGACGGTCGACCGGGGGGTCGTCGCCTCCGCGGTGGACGTGCTCGGACCGCTCGGGCCCGCGTTGACCGTCGACGAGCGGCGCGGGACCATCTCGACGCCGGCACCGGGCGGCATGCACGACCTGAACACAGTGATCGCCGCACTCGAGGCCGCCGGCGTCACCCCGGGCGCCATCGGCCTGCGTCGGCCGAGTCTCGACGACGTCTTCTTCTCACTTACGTCACCCGAATCCCGCGAGGCCGGGGGTTCACGATGAGCTACCCGACCTACACCCGCACCAGTATCGCCATGTTGTTCGACCAGATCGTCGTCATCACGTGGCGGAACATGTTGCGCAACGTCCGGCTCCCGCAGTTGCTGGTCTTCGCCACGATCCAGCCGGTGATGTTCCTGCTGCTGTTCAACTACGTCTTCGGTGGAGCGATCACACTCGGCGGGGCCAGGGGCGGCGACTACATCGACTTCCTCGTCCCGGGTCTGCTCGCCCAGACGTCCGTGTTCGGGGCGACGCAGACGACCCTGGGGCTGACCGAGGACCTCGCGAGCGGGACCATCGACCGGTTCAGGTCACTGCCGATCGCCCGGGTTGCGGTCCTGGCCGGGCGCACCGTCTCCGACGTCATGCGCAACGCGTTCGTGGTCATGTTGATGTTGACCGTGGGCGTCGTGCTCGGCTTCGACCTGCGGGGTTCGATCCTCGAGGGGGCCGCCGCCGTCGCGCTCGTCCTCGCGTTCGGCTTCGCGTTCTCGTGGGTGATGGCGACCGTGGGGCTCACGGTCAAGAACCCCGAGGCCGCGCAGGCCGCCGGGTTCCTCGTCGCCTTCCCGCTGACCTTCGCCAGCAGCGTGTTCGTCCCCACTTCGTCGATGCCGTCGTGGCTGCAGCACTTCACCGATCACCAGCCGGTCACGGTCCTCGTGAACGCGGTGCGGGGGCTCATGGCGGGGACGTCGACCGCATCCGACATCGGTCTGGCGTTCGCGTGGATCGGTGCGATCCTGGTCGTGTTCGTTCCGATCGCCGTGGCGGCGTACCGCCGGGCGGCCCAGTGAGACGAGGCGCTCCGCGTCAGTCGGCCTCGTCGAAGTCTCCGCCGGCGAACCACCGTTCGAACATGGGACGCATGCTCGTGTCGAGCAGCTCCACCCGCTGACCCGTCGGAGTCATGAAGAAGCAGAAGCCCGCCATCGCGCCGTCGTCGGTGCCGGAGTACAGGAACTCCCAACCCCGGGAGAGAACTGCGGCGGTGTCGCCGGCGAGGTCGTCGGACCAGTGCCCCGAATGGTCGAGGCCCCCGTGGACGGCGGCGTCCCACGGCGTACCGGGTAGACCCTGGATCAACTCGAGTTGGACGGGCCCCTCGACCGAGTAGTCGAAGATGACGTGTGTGTCGACGAGGTCGTCGCCCACCCTCAGCGTCACGTCACGCTCCTGGATCGAATGCCAGGTGAGGCCCGTCGCCCGCGAGTAGTGGGCCATCGCAGCCTCGAGATCGGCCACGATCACCCCGACGTGGAACGGCTCCGTCATCTGGAACATCGCGACGTCTCCCTGGTCTCGTCGGTGCGGATGTCGCTACAGCGTGACGCACGGCGCTCACGGCGTCCACCTCCCGCGAACGTGCGAGGATGGCTCACTCGACACGCCGGGGGGCACTGTGGAAATCGTGCGGACGAAGAGCTGGGAGGTCGGCGACGTCGTCGTCACGAAGGTGTACGAGTCTCGCCTCGCTCGCGACTCCATCTTCTCGATGCTGCCGATCGTCGATGCGGACCTCGGTCCGTACCGGTCGTGGATGGCGCCGTTCCTCGGCCCCGACGACGAGATGGTGATGGACGTCCACGCGTTCTGTATCGAGGCCGACGGTCAGCGCATCGTCGTCGACACGTGCGTCGGGAACGACCGCCACTACGAGTCCGACCTCTTCGCATCGATCTTCAACGGACTCCACACGTCCTTCCTCGCCGACCTGGAATCCGTGGGGTTCGGGCCGACCACCGTCGACACGGTGATCTGCACCCACCTGCATCCCGACCACATCGGCTACAACACGGTGCGGACCGAAGCGGGGTGGGAGCCGACCTTCCGGAACGCCCGCTACGTCATGTCCAGGGGTGACGTCGACGTGTGGCGGAAGGGTTTCACCGAGCTGGGGGGACCGGTGGCGGACGATTCGACTCTGGCCTTCACGACGTCGGTCGAGCCGGTTGTCGCCGCCGGACAGGCCGAACTCGTCGAGCCCGAGGAGTTCCGGGTCAGCGCGAGCGTGTCGCTCATGGCCACGCCCGGCCACACCCCGGACCACTTCTCGGTGATGATCCGTTCACGGGGGGCGACGGGGCTGATCACCGGGGACGCCGTCCACACGCCGGTCCAGCTGGCCCGTCCCGAGTGGAGTCTGAACGCGGACGCCGACGCCGAGGTGAGCGCGCAGACCCGGCGGAGCCTGGTCGAACGGTTCGCCGGTTCGGACACTCTCGTCATGGGAACGCACTTCCCCGACCCGACGGCGGGCTACATCGTCGCCGACGGCGCCGGATGGCGATTCGAGGGCGCTCGCTGACGGCGGCCGCGGCGCCCGTCCGGCTGTGCGGTTGGCCCTACCTCGCCTGAGGTCTAGAGTCACCCGAAGGGCGAAGCGGAGGGGGACTGAAATGCTTTCACGTTGGATGGCGTGTGTCGCGTTTTCAGCAGTGCTTTCCAGTGTCGTCGTGGTCGCATCTCCGGGCTCGGCCCAGTTGGTGGGCGACGGCGGACCCGACGGCGGTGAGGACTTCGTCCAGCTGGCAGCGGGTGGCTTCGCCGAGGGGATCGACGGCCCCCACCCGGAGGGCTCCTCTGCGAACAGCTATGCCTGGTCGTCTGCGATCTTCGACGGGCGCCTGTACGTCGGCACCGTGCGCAACGCGTTCGACGCCGAGAACACGACACTCGGCGACCGGCGCGGCGAGATCTGGCGGTACGACCCCGGCACCGACGGCACCGACGGCACGTGGGACCGGGTCTACCAGTCGCCGGTCTTCTTCGAGGGCGTCGACGGCGGTGTGAGCCGGGAGATCGGCTACCGCGGCATGACCGTGTGCGACGCCGGAGACGGCGTCGAGCGCCTCTACGTCTCGACGATCGGTCTCGGAGGGCGCGTCGTCTACACCGAGGACGGCGAGTCCTTCCAGCCGGCGAGCACGTGGGGCCTCAACGTCGTCCGTGACATCGGCTACCGCTCCCTCGTATGCGCCCGCGGGTGGCTCTACATGTCGCCGGTGGGGACATTCACCGATTCGGAGGGAACCGAGAACCCGGTCGTCCTCGCATCGGCCTCACCGACGAACGGCCGCTGGCGTGCAGTGAGCGAGCCGGGTTTCGGACGGCCTGACACCTCCACGGTCATGACCCTCGCCGGGTTCGACACCCGGTACATCATCCCCGGCGACGACATGATCGTCGCGGGCAGCCTGAACCGCGAGACGGGCGTCGAGATCCACATGGCCCCGGCCTGTCGTCGGCCCCTGCTCGCCGTCGTGCGGATTCTCGGCCTGGGTTGCGATCCCGAGTGGGAACTGGCCGTCTCCGACGCAGCGGGTCGTCCCCTCGAGGAGGGGGTGCAGCGCAGCACGATCTCCGGCGCCATGGAGCAGTTCGGCGACCGGATGTACATCTCGATCGGTGAGACCCGTAGCTTCACCCGGGATGCGTCGGCCGAGATGATCTGGCTCGAGGCCGACGGAAGCTTCGGTCTCGTGATGGGCGTTCCCCGCGAGCCGTCCACGATGTCGGCATATCCCGGCTTCGAGTGCGAGTCCGAGGGCGGCCTGTGTGTCCCCGAGAGCGGCAACGGCCCCGGATGGGGTGGCGGCGGTCCCGACTGGATCGAGGGAAGCGCCGAGTACGTCTGGGACTTCGAGGTGCACGAGGGCTACCTGTACGCGACCACGTTCGTGAACGGAACACTCAATCCCAACCCGGCCATGTCGGCCGCCGAGGCCGAGGCGCTCGCCGCGGACGGGGCCGGCTTCGACCTGTGGCGAACCAGGAACGGTGTGACATGGGAGCAGGTCTTCGACGACGGCCTGGGTAACCCGCTCAACAGTGGCGGCCGGACCATGGCGTCGAGCCCCGACGGTCTCTACGTGGGCACCGCCAACTCGAACACCGTCCACCCGCTGGGCGGAACCGAGGTGTGGCTCGGGCGCTGCCTGGGTGGTGTCACCGAACCGGTGGCCGACGCCGGTGTGGACCGGGTCATCCACGACGAGGGCGCCGACGGCGAGGACGTCCTGCTGCGCGGTTCCGGATCCGGAGCAACGTCCTGCGGCGACGAGGTCTACGACTACGCATGGTCCGAAGGTGCCTGTGGCGCCACGACCGGGTCGATCTCCGACGGTGGCAGTGCGGATGTCACGGTCAGCCAGGGCTCGGACACGACTGAGACCTACTCACTCGTCGTCAGGGACACCAACGGGTCCACCGCCTGCGACGAGGTCGTGATCGACGTCTCGACGAACGCTCCGCCCGAGGTCACCATCACGACCACGCCGGCCGCCGCATACCCGTTCCCGGGGGCGGGGGCGGCCGGCTTCCTTCCCACGGTCCGGATACCCGACGGCGATGATGACGACTTCGTGGACGTGCCGCTCGTCGGCGAGTGCACGGACAGCGACCTCGTGTCGTGCGAGTGGTACATCGCGCCCTCGACCACGCTCGCCGACCCTGTCGATGACCTCGACAACATCGCGACGGTCCCCGTCGGCGCCGCGTTCAGCTTCCGGGGCGTCTCGATCTGGTTGATCGCTGAGGATTCTGCCGGCAACCGCACCGCGGCGGGCGTGTCGGTCGCGGAACTCGTCGACTGACCGGCCCCACCGGTTCCGACCGGGCCCCGGTTTCCCCGACCCTTGGGAAGTCGGTCCCCCCGCGACATACGGTTGCGGCCGTGAAAGCCGACGCGTTCGTGCCACATCGCGACCCGGTCACCGATCTCGTCGGCCGAGACCGGGCCGTCCTGTGGCATCCCTACGCGCCGGCGGCACAGCACCCCTCTGAAGCCCCCCTGGCGGTCGTGTCGGCATCGGGGGTGCGTCTACGCCTGGCGGACGGGCGCGAGCTCATCGACGCCATGTCGTCGTGGTGGGCTGCCATCCACGGATATCGCCATTCCGTTCTCGACGCCGCTGCCCGGGCCCAACTCGACGACATGTCCCATGTCATGTTCGGTGGCCTCACGCATCGGTCTGCCGTGGAACTCGCCGAGCGGCTCGTCGCGATCACCCCCGATGCCCTCGAGCGCGTGTTCCTGTCCGACTCGGGCTCGGTGGCGGTCGAGGTCGCGATCAAGATGGCGGTCCAGTACCAGCGCGGGCGGGGACGGCCCGGGCGCCGCCGCATGCTCACAGTGCGCGGCGGATACCACGGGGACACGATCGGTGCGATGTCGGTGTGTGACCCCGTCACCGGAATGCACTCGATGTTCAACGGGATGCTGGCCCCGCAGATCTTCGCCCCGGTGCCGATGCCCGTCTACGGCGACACGTTCACCGTCGAGCACGTGGCGGAACTCGGTGGACTCCTCGCGGAGCATCGTGACGAGATCGCCGCGGTGGTGCTCGAGCCGGTCGTGCAGGGCGCCGGTGGCATGCGGTTCTATTCGCCCGGGTACCTTGCCGCAGTGCGCGAGCTGTGCGACGAGGCCGAGGTGCTGTTGATCGCCGACGAGATCGCAACCGGCTTCGGCCGTTCCGGGGAGCTCTTCGGCTGTGACCATGCGGGGGTCACCCCCGACATCATGTGCCTCGGCAAGGCGATGACCGGTGGGTACCTCTCGATGGCGGCGACGTTGTGCACGGCTGAGGTCGCCGACGGGGTGAGCGCGGCGGAATCAGGCGCGCTCATGCACGGACCGACGTTCATGGCCAACCCGCTCGCGGCCGCTGTCTCGGTTGCATCGATCGACCTGCTGGTCGGCGCCGACTGGCGTGCCACGGTCAAGCGGATCGAGGACGCTCTGGTCACCGGCCTCTCCGCGGCGAAGGGCCGTCCCGGCGTCGCGGACGTGCGGGTGCTCGGCGCGATCGGCGTCATCGAGATGGCCGAACCGGTTCCGGTCGCCGCGCGTGACGTGTTCGTCGAACGGGGCGTGTGGTTGCGGCCGTTCGGGCGGCTGCTCTACACGATGCCGCCGTACGTGACCGATGACGCCGACGTGGTGACGATCTGCGATGCGATGCTCGCCGTGGTCGACCGGTTCGGCTGAGTCGCCGATGGACTGGGCCGCGCGCATCGACGCGGATCTGGGCTCGATCCGAGGTCAGGGCCGCTGGCGCACGAACGCGGTCTTCGACGCCCGTGGACCGGTCGGGTGTGTGGATGGACGTGAGGTCGTCTCCTTCGCGTCCAACGACTACCTCGGACTGTCGACCCACCCCGCGGTCGTCGATGCCGCACACGGCGCGCTCGACCGCTGGGGTGCGGGCGCGACGGCGTCGCGGTTGGTCGTGGGTACCCGACCCGTCCACGCCCAGCTCGAGACCGCCCTGGCAGAGTGGCGTGGCACGGAGGCGGCCCTCGTCTTCCCGTCGGGGTACCAGGCCAACCTCGGGGTGTTGACGACCCTCGGCGGCGCAGGCGTGACGATCTTCAGTGACGAGGCGAACCACGCCTCGATCATCGACGGCTGCAGGCTCGCCCGCGCCGACGTGGTCGTGTACCGGCACCGTGACGTCGGTCACCTCGCGGAG
This sequence comes from Acidimicrobiales bacterium, assembly GCA_040219085.1. Classification (NCBI taxonomy): domain Bacteria; kingdom Bacillati; phylum Actinomycetota; class Acidimicrobiia; order Acidimicrobiales; species Acidimicrobiales bacterium. Next base: position 68,719 of record JAVJTC010000004.1, on the reverse strand, counting down.
TCGATGGCCGTCGCCGCCGGGCCGCGGGTCGTCGTGAGCGATGCCGTGTTCTCGATGGACGGCGACGAGGCGCCGGTCGCGGAGCTCGCGGAGCTCTGCGCCCACCATGACGCCGTGTTGGTCCTCGACGAGGCCCATGCCGTTCTCGGCCCGCACGTCGGCGACGTCGGGTGCGAGCTCGTGAGAATCGGAACCCTGTCCAAGGCTCTGGGCTCCCAGGGGGGGTTCGTCGCCGCTCGACAGGCCGTCATCGATCTGTTGGTGAACCGCGCCCGGTCGTTCATCTTCACGACGGGCCTCGGTCCTGTCTCAGCGGCCGCGGCACTCGCGGCGCTCAACGTGACCGTTTCTGCGGAGGGTGTGGGATTGAAGCGGCGGCTCGCCGCAGCGGTGGAGCGCGCCCGGCCGGGGTGCCGGTCACCGATCCTTCCCGTCGTGGTCGGATCCGAAGCTGCCGCCGTGGCCGCGTCTGCGGCGCTTGCCGAACGGGGCCTGTGGGTCCCCGCCATCCGCCCACCGACCGTGCCCGAGGGGACGAGTCGACTCCGGATCGCCCTTTCGGCGGCGCACACCGGGGCGATGGTGGATCAGCTGGTCGAGGCGCTCGCGGCCACGGGGCTCGGGCCGGCGGGCGGCGAGTCGTCGCCGGCACTTCTGTGACGGAGCGCCCCCGCTGTGTCGTCGCCGTGGTCGGTACCGACACGGGTGTCGGCAAGACCTGGGTGACTGCCAATCTGGTCGAGCGGGCCCGCGCGCAGGGCCTCGCCGTCGCCGTGCGCAAGCCCGTGCAGAGCTACCACGCCGCTGAGGTGGGGGCGACCGATGCGGAGGTCCTCGCCGCCGCCGCCGGTCTCGAACCCCTCGACGTGTGCCCGGCGGAGCGCTGGTACCCGCTGCCGATGGCGCCGCCCATGGCGGCCGACGCCCTCGGTTTCCCCGGGATCGGTCTGCAGGATCTGGCCGTCACCTGGGCGGAGGGGATCGATTTCGGCCTCGTCGAAACCGTGGGCGGTGTCCGTTCCCCGGTGGCCCACGACGGCGACAGTGGCGCTCTCGTCGGCCTCGTCGCGCCCGACCGGGTTCTGCTCGTCACCGACGCCCGGTTGGGAACGATCAACGCGACGATGCTGACGCTCGGGGCGTTGGAGAAATGGCCCGCTGTCGTCTTCGTGAATCGCTTCGACCCCGACGACGATCTGCACCGCCGCAATCTGGCCTGGCTGCGGCGTCACGCCGGGGTGGCCGTGGAGACGGCCCTCGACAGGACGCTCGTCCGCTGCCGCTCAGCCGTCGACCGTGACCGGCGTCACTCGTAGGAGCCGGCCCAGCCGCCCGTGGCGAAGCTCACCTGGGGCTCGGAGGTGACGCCGGCATCTTCCATCGCGTCCAGCAGCGCCGAGTTCGTGAGGAGGGCCCGCAGCGTGTCGAAGGAGTCGGCCTGGTCCGCCTTCGTGGTCGGCGCTCAGAAGATCTCGGGTACGAAGGTCTGGTCGGTGATCGGCGGACGGATGTAGGAGCTGACGTCGTGGCGCGGCGGAAGCTCCACCTCGGGACGCGTGACGTCCTCGTAGGGGATCTGGCTGAGCAGGTGGCTGATGCAGTTGAGTCGCGCCCTGCGCTTGTCGTCGGCGTTCACCACCCACCACGGAGCCTGCTTGATGTCGGTGTGGTTGAACATCACGTCCTTGGCACGGGAGTAGTCGGCCCACTTCTCTCTGGACTCGAGGTCCATGGGGCTGAGCTTCCAGCGCTTGCGGGGGTCCTTCATGCGGGCCTGGAACCGCCGCTCCTGCTCGACGTCACTGACCGAGAACCAGTACTTCACCAGGACGATTCCCGACCGGACGAGCATGCGTTCGAACTCCGGGCAGGACCGCAGGAACTCCTGGTGCTCGTCGGGGGTGCAGTAGCCCATCACCAGTTCGACACCCGCGCGGTTGTACCAACTGCGGTCGAACAGGACCATCTCACCCGCTGCGGGGAGGTACGGCACGTAGCGTTGGAAGTACCACTGGGTCCGCTCGCGGTCGTCGGGCTTGCCCAGGGCCTCGACCCGGCAGATGCGCGGGTTGAGTGGCTCACTGATCCGCTTGATCGCCCCGCCCTTTCCTGCCGCGTCACGGCCCTCGAAGATCACGACGACCTTCAGCCCCTCATGGACGATCCACGCCTGGAGCTTCGCGAGTTCCAGGTGCAGACGGTCGAGTTCGCGGTTGTAGACCTTGCGGCTCAGCCGCCGACGCTCGGCGGCCGGTGCGTCGCCGAAACCGTTCTCGAGGTCGCTGAGATCCTCGTACGGCGTATCGGCACCGTCGCCGTCATCGGTGTGGGGCATCGCGGCCTCCTCGGGGCGTGACCCATTGTCGCGGGCGCCGGGCCGCTTCGCCCGCAGATCGCCTCAGCGCAGCTGGATCAGCCCGGCGGCGGCGAGGGCCGTGAGGGTGTCGGGAAGGGCGCGGTCGGGCAGGTTCCCGCATGGGAGCTCGGCGATGTCGAACCAGCCGCCACCCGCCAGCACGTCGAGCATGGCGCGGCACCGGGAGTCGAAGCGCAGCCGTCTGCCCCCCGCTTCGCAGTAGGTGTCGGAGCCGTCGTCGCTGATGGCGGGTCGGAACGGGGTGACGAACCGGACGCGGCGAGCGGACGTGACAGCCACGGTGGAGAGATCGCCCGTCGGGGGGACTGTGGCGGTGGCGAGGTCGTGGTTCACGAAGGCGGTCCAGTCCGCGTCCGCGGCGACGGCGGTCAGTTCGTCGACCAGGGCCCGGGCGTGGTCGGCCGCCCCGGTGTCATCAGCGAACACCGGCAGATCCGCGCGAAAGCGTTCACTGGCGCGCAGCCGGTCGGCCAGGAAGCCGACCCAGTCGATCCCGGTGCGGCGTCGCAGGACCATGGCGAGGTGGGTGCTGACCCCGTCGGGGTCGGTCGTCTCGGCTGTGTGCCAGGTCCCCCTGGGCAGATAGAGGACATCGCCGGCCTTCAACGTGACCCAGCGGGGGTCACCGTCGGGCGGCTGGGGCCGGGCGACGTCGCGCTCGAGCGGGTGGGCCCGCGTCGGATCCCACAGGCCCCAGTTCTTCGACCCTTCGAGTTGAACGGCGACGACGTCGAAGTCGTCCACGTGGGGTGAGAACCCGCTCGTGGCCCCGTGGACGAGGTATCCGGTGGTGTCGATGGGACACCGCAGCCACCACTGCAGCGCCCGACGGGTGTCGTCGAGCGCCGGGACGAGGCCGTCCATCATCCCGATGACCAGCGTCGCCCCCTCCCCGAGCCGCGAGCGCACCTTGTCGGGGTCCGGAGCGACGTAGGTGAGTTCGGTTCTCGTCTGGCGGACCTGCATGTACCGGCCGGGGTCGAGGGCGGCCCCGTGGTACATCCTGATGCGGGGCGGATGGAGCGGCGTCGTGGAGACGAGCCGGGCGAAGCCGCCGGCATCGAAGAGGGTGGTGAAGGCGTCCGGCGGTTCGGTCGAGCCGTGGTGGACGTCGTGGCCCAGGGTCCGCGCCGGGAACGTCGTACCACCGAGGGCCTCGGCGATACGCCGGGCGTGGGCGTCGTGGGACGGCAGCGGTCCCGCCGCTGCCGTCACGACGACACGATGCGGATGAGGTTGCGGTCGTGCAGCCCCGTCGCATAGGCACACACGTCGCTGTCGGCGCGGGCCTGATCGATCCCGAAACGCACCTTCAGGGCTGCGCTGAGCTCGTCGAGCGTGCGGGGCTCGGCGAGCATCTCCCACAGCATGGTCCCCGTCGGGTTGAGTGACGAGACCCTTCCCGACGCGACGTCGTAGATCACCGTCTCGTCGTCGATCCGGGCATCGTGGCGCCCCTCTACGCGCTCCAGGACCGTGGCCGCGAGGGCGTCCCGATCCGCAGGGTCGAAGCTCACGGGGCTCGGGACGCTCACGTGCGGGACTATAGTCACGCAGGCATTTGCGGCCTTCCCGACTGGAGTGGCGTGATCACAGCGACCCGAACGGAGGAGCTCGCCCGCAGGGCGCTGGCCCGCCTTCCTGAGCCCGTCGCAGAGGCCATGAAGCGCCTCGCCCGACGTGCCGCGGGTCGTCCGGAGCCGGCGCCGAGGGTCTACGAGACCCGCTTCCTCGAGCGCCCGGTCGGTGCCAAGTTCGAGCTGACCCATCGCTGCAATCTCATGTGCGGATTCTGTTACACGGACTCGCCGGTGGTGACGCGCAGCCATCCCCACGAACTCGACGACGACCAGTGGCTCGCCGTGGTGGACCAGACCCTCGAACTCGGCATCGTCGAGGCGGTCGTCAGCGGCGGAGAACCGTTCTTCCGCAAGTCCCTGACCCTCGACGTGGTCGAGCGCCTCAGTTCGGCCGGGACGTCGGTCATTCTGAACACCAACGGGTGGTTCGTCGACGACCGGACCGCTGACCGACTGGGGGCGAACGACGGGCTGATCGTCGTGGTGTCCGTCGACGGGGTGACGCCCGAGGAGCATGATCACGCCCGGGGTGTGGCCGGTAGCTGGTTCCGGGCCGTTTCGGCCGTCGACCGGCTCATCCAGCGGGGCGTCGCCGTGCGTGTGAACCACGTCGTGACGCCCGACAACCTGGACCGGGTGGAGGACTTCATGGAGGCGATGTGGGGTCTCGGTGTGCGGAGTCTGCGGGTGACGGCGGTCGGTCCCACGGGGTCGGCCACGCGAGGCGGCGACTGGGGCGTGGACCGCCGGGTCCTCGAGTCCTCGTTCGCACGGTTCTGTGTCCGCCACGGTTCGCCTGTGAACGTCAGGCTGTCGGGGCCACCCGACATCGTCGAACGGATCAAGGATGCGCCCCGGACGATCCTGGTCAAACCCGACGGCGCCGTTCTCGTGGAATCCGGTCAGCCCTTCGCCTTCGGCAACGTGGTCGACGACGGCGTTCGAGCGTGCTGGGAGAATCTCGGCTCGTTGTGGACCGACCGCCGCATCATCGACTGGGCTGCTGACGCAGCATCGGGATCGGACTCCGCCGTGGTGCCGTACCGGGACCCCGACGTCTTCCTGGCCGGCACGGCGCCACCGGCCGGCGGCGAGAAGGTCCCTGCAGCCGAGGTCGCCCTGGCGCCGGTCGGTCCCGCCCCGGCTGTGACCCCCGCCACGGTCACCGCCGCCAGGTCCGTTCTGCGGAACCTCGTTCTGGCCCGGCGCCACCGTCTCGGTGACCTGCGCTGGAGCGGGGACCGTGACGGTGACAGGTACGTGCGGCTCCGCGACGGCACACGCGCCACGATGAACGCGTTCGCGAGCCTCGTGATGGATGCCGCCGACGGCGCCACGGTGCGGGAGGCCGCGGCAGCGCTGTGCAGCCGTCTCGTGGGCGCGGATCCGACGAGGGTGGAGGACGACGTCGTCGCCACGGTCGACGATCTGCGGGTACGGGGCATCCTCGTTCCGGTGCCGTCCGCTCCGGACGCGTCGGCGCGGTCCCGGATACCCGTCGCGGCTGCTCCCTGATCGACGAGATGGAGATCCCTGACGAGACTGTGGGTGAGCCATCCCCCGATCCCGTGGAGAGGGGAACGGCGTTCGGCCACCGGGTGTTGTCTCGCGAGCCGCTCGTGCGTCTCGGCGTGGGTGAACCGGCCCCACTCGGGTCCATCACGGTGGAGGTGGCATCCGGCGAACCCATGGAGCGGCGCGGCGACGACGCGACGGTGGACCTGACGACGCCGTTGCCCGAACGTCTCCGCGACGGGATCGTGCGCCTCGCCGCGCCCGGGATCACGAGCTTCGACCTGGATCCCCACGCGTCGCTCATCACGGTCACCGTCGCCTCCGGGGACACCATCTGGCGCCATCGGCTCCTCAACGCAGCCATCCCGTTGCTGTTGACGGCGCAGGGGTACTTCCTCTCCCATGCATCCGCGATCGTCGTCGACGGTGTGGCGGTCCTGTTCGTCGGACCGTCGCGGCGGGGGAAGTCGACGGTGGCCGCCACTGCCGCGGAACTGGGTTGGCCGGTGCTCGCCGAGGACGGTGTTCTCATGGCGCTGGGAGACCACGGTCGTGTCGACCCCGGCGCTGACGCCGCAGCCGTTCCGGTCGCCTGGCCCGGGGCGGTCGACGTGCGACTCTTCGACCGGCTGGTCACGCCCGATGAGACGCGGGTTCCACCGAAGCGGACAAGACCGCTTCCCGCCACACTGCGGCACCGGGAGCCCACACCCGTCGGGGCGGTCGTGGTGCTGGGGGCACGCGGCGGTGAGCCGGCGTTCGAGGAGCTCGCGACCCGCTACCGCGTCGCCGCCATCCTCGCGAACTCCTTCTCCGTGGACGAGGCGACGCGCGACGTGCAGTTCCCGCTGGCGGCGGCGTTGGCCGCTCGCATCCCGGTTGTCCGGGGCCATCTCCCGGAGGGCCTCGGGAACCTGCCTGGTGCCCTGCGTGCGCTCGTCGAACGGACGTGCGAAACTGTCGCTTCGCAGTGGCCACCAGCGCAGGAACGGCAATGATCGAAGACGACAGTCCCGAGACGGGAACCCCCGTGAGCTACTCGCCGCCGTGCGTCATCGATGTCGATTCACGCGATGACCAGGAGTTCGTGGTGAATCCGGCCATCCTCGCGAGTTGAGGATCGACGGGCGACACGGATGGACCTTCGAGGCGTCGAGATGGAGATGGTGCGATGAAGTCAGATGATCAGACCCCTTCGGACGTGGACGGCTACACGCCGCCTGAGATCTGCGACGTGGAGACCGCCGAGGACCGCGAGTTCGCCGTCGTCGCGCTCGCCCCGGTGGGGAGTTGACGATGTCACCCTCCGAACCGCGACCGACAGTTGAATCACGCGGGTACGAGCCTCCCGAGATCTGTGACATCGACGACCTGGTGGGCGACCGGGAGTTCTCCGTCGTCCCCGCCGAGACCGGCTCCCCGATCCCGGAGCGGAACTGAGCGACTGTTCCCCGAGCAGGTCGGGTAGCGAGGCCGGCCTGCTGGCCTCGTAGGCTCACGCGATGATCCGCACGCTGAAGGCCGGGCAGAGCTCACGGCAACGTCGAGACGCGCAGGCCCAGGTGACCGCGACGGTGGGCGCCATCCTCGACGACGTCGAGGCTCGGGGCTGGGACGCCATCCGGGAGTACTCAGAGCGCTTCGACGGCTGGAACCCTGACGATTTCCGCCTGAGCGACGACGAGGTCGCGGCATGCGTCGCGTCGTTGCCCGACGAGACCATCGCCGACATCGAATTCGCGCAGGCACAGATCCGACGGTTCGCCCAGATCCAGAAGATGGCCCTGCGCGACGTCGAGGTCGAGACCATCCCCGGCGTCGTCCTCGGTCATCGCAACATCCCCGTCGCATCCGTGGGCTGCTATGTCCCGGGCGGCAAGTACCCGATGGTGGCGTCGTCGCACATGAGCGTGCTGACGGCCAAGGTCGCAGGTGTGGATCGCGTGGTTGCGTGTGCCCCGCCGTACGAGGGTGAACCGTCGGCGGCGATCGTGACAGCGATGCACCTCGCCGGTGCCGACGAGATCTTCGTCCTCGGCGGTGTGCAGGCCATGGCGATGATGGCCATCGGCGCCGAGGGGTTCGAACCCGTCGACATGGTGGTCGGACCCGGCAACGCGTACGTCGCCGAGGCCAAGCGGCAGCTGTTCGGACGTGTCGGCATCGACCTTCTCGCGGGACCCACCGAGACCCTCGTGATCTGCGACGACACCGTCGACGCGGAGCTCGTCGCGGTGGATCTGCTGGGTCAGGCCGAACACGGGCCCACCTCACCGGCCGTGTGTCTCACCACCAGCGAGACGGTCGCCGAGGAACTCCCGGCCATGATCGACGAGGTCCTCGCCAGGCTGTCCACGCGTGAGGTGGCCTCGGTGGCGTGGCGGGACCACGGAGAGATCATCCTGTGTGACACCGACGACGAACTGCTCGCCGAGGCCGAGCGCATCTGCTCGGAGCACGTTCAGGTCATGACAGCGGACCCGCAGTGGTTCGCCGACAGGATGCGCAACTACGGCGCGCTTTTCCTCGGCGCCCGCACCAACGTCAGCTACGGCGACAAGGTGATCGGCACGAACCACACCTTGCCCACGGGCAGGGCGGGCCGCTACACGGGCGGGCTATGGGTCGGGAAGTTCATCAAGACCCACACCTATCAGCGCATCGACACCGACGCCGCGTCGGTTCACGTCGGTGAGTACTGCTCGCGCCTGTGCGAGCTCGAGGGCTTCGCCGGTCACCGTGAGCAGGCCGACATCCGCGTCCGCCGGCTGGGACACTGACGCGACCTGGGGCCGGGTTCCCCCGAACGGGGCGGACTTACGAACCGGGCTCGTCTTTGGTATGATTGCGGATTAGGCGCAAGAGTAGGAGCGCTCGAGGCAGTTTCGCCCTGACCCCGCGGACGGCACCCCCCCAACCGGGAGTTGATCGTCGTGGATCAGGGCATATCGGAACTCATCGCTGAATTCGGCCGGTCAATGTGCCGGGATCCACGTCCGTCCACGGACCTCGGCGCGCTTCTGCGTCGGGGCACGGACGCTCTCGCTGTCAGTGGCTCGGCGGTGCTGGCCTCGGTGGCGGGGAGCCACGAACCGACCGTCGCAGCGTCCGACCCGTCGGCATGGCGACTCGAGGATGCCCAGCGGTCGCACACGGGCGGTCCCGGCATCCTGGCCCGGGCGACCGGATCCACCGTCGTGGTCCCCGATCTGATGGCGGACGGCCGCTTCGGCGCCTTCGCGTCGACCGCCCAGACCGAGGGGGTCAGCGGGTCGGTGTCGGTGCCGTTGAGCGACGGGGGTTCCGCCTTCGGTTCACTCGATCTCTTCTTCGGCCATCCGGGAGCGCTCAATCCCCTCGATCTCGACGTCTACGACGGGATCGCCTCGCTCATCGCGGCCTACCTCGTCACCGCCAGCCGTTCCGAGTCGATGCGGCGCGCACTGCTCGAGACGTTCGCCGAGACGCTGCAGGACCCGGCGACCGGACTTGCCGGGCGCGCCGCGGTGATGCGCCGGATCGAGACGGCCCGACGGGCCTCGCGGCGCACCGGTCGTACGCCCGTTGTGGTTCTGGTCGACGTGCTCGGGCCGGACCCGGATCTGCGGGTGCTGGGTGCGCATCGCTACGAAGCCTTCATCGCCGCCGCCGCCGAACGTATCCGCCAGGCGGTTCCCGGTGACGTGGCCGGACACCTCGGCTGCGGCCGTTTCGTGGTGGCCCCCGATGTCCGCGAGTCCGACGTGGTGGCCGCTGATCTCGTGAATGCGATCCGTGCCGCGTTCGAACCGCCGCTGACGATCGACGACGAAGTGGTCCCGCTGGGCGTGAGGATCGGTGTCGGCACCGACATGAACGCGGGAGGCGTCGACCGACTCCTCAGTGCAGCGGAGGAGGACCTACGCCGATCGGGTTGACGCGGGTCGGCCCTCAGCCCCGAGTGCGGATCTCGGCGGCGTCCAGGGAGCCGTCGATGACGGAGTGAGCCACCGCTGCGAGCTTCAGGCGGTGAGAGCGGGCGTAGTTGCGCAACATCTCGAACGCGGCGTGCATGTCGAGGTTCTCGCGCTCGGCGAGCACGCCCTTGGCCTGTTCGATGATCACCCGGTTGGTCAGTGCGATCTGAAGTTGCTCGGCGACGAGTTGCGCCTCACCCATGGTGCGGACCTGCAGGAGGCTGATCGTCGCGATGTCCGCGAGGGCCTGGCCGACCGCCGAGGCGCTCTGGTCGATCTCCGTGTCGCTGGTCGACAGCACGGTGACCGTGCCGAGGCGATCTGACCGCAGGCGCATGGGTAGCGCGTGGACGCGTTGGAATCCGCAGCGCTCTGCCCGGGACCTGAACCTCTCCCACGGGGCGGAGGCGTCGATGGGACGATTGAGGATCGCCTCGCCCGACAGGTAGCAGTCGACGCCGGGTCCCTCTGTCGACTGGACCTCGAACAAATCGAGGATCTCGTTGGTGTGTGCCGAGGAGGCGACGGGTCGTAGTCCCCCGTTCCCGTCACTGAGCATCACGCCGGCCTCGTCCGCGGCGAGAACCTCGATGCTGTGGTGCGCCAGGGTGGTCAGGAAGTCGACCACGTCGAACTCGGCGACCAGGGTGTCGGCGAGACTCACGAAGATCTCGCTGATTCGGGTGGGCGCGAGGCCGCTGTTTCCTCTGGTACTCATCGGGACGTCCTTCCGATCGGGTCGTGACGGACCGGTCGGGCGGTTGCCGGCTCAGTTCGCATCGAATCTCACTTTTCGTTCGACGACGTCGCGAGCGACCTCGTCGAGGGACCGGTTCCCGGCCCACGCCGATGCCCGGATCGCAGCCATCGCCCCCGCCACGTCCACGCCGAGTTGCACACTGGCCATGCCTGCGGCCTGGTGCACGTGGGCCTGCGCCGAGCGGAGGTCGTCGAGGGCCCCGGGTAGTTCTCCGTTCGCAAGCCCCGCTGTGACGTCGACGAGGAGTCGTGAAGCGATCGACGCGAACGCTGCCGCGTCGTCGAAGTCGTCGGAGTCCATCATCCCGGCGGTGTCGCGGTAGAGCGTGAGGGCGCCGAGTGCGAGCGTCCCGACCCGGGCCGGGAACGAGAACGCGGCTTCGATCCCGCAGTCGACGGCGGCGTCCGCGAACGCCGGCCACCGTTCGCTGGCGCCTGCGAGGTCCGGGGCGAAGATCGGCACCATCTGCTCGCACGCATCGAGCGCGGGCCCCTCGCCCAGTTCGGCGTGGAGGGTGTCGGCGGCGGCGAACGAGGGGTCGGTAATCGCGACGGTGTCGTAGTTCGATCCGTCGGTGATCACCGCCAGAGCGGCAGCTGACATGGTGAAGAAGCCCGGGCCCTCGGCGAGGACACGGTCGAGGGTCGTCGCTCCGCCGGGGCCTGAGATGACTTCGGCGAGCCGACGCATCCGGTCTCTCCTCATCCGCTCACCCTACGCCGTTCGGCAGATTGCGGGTGGGTGGCGTGCACGGGGCCCGTTCGGCCTGCCGCGTGAAACCGATCGGGCTGATGACGTCGATGGTAGCCCCGGTTCCCGGGCGGGTCCCGGGTCCTTCGTCTATTGCCACACGTTGACGGGATCGTCACGTTGGGCGATGGTGGGACCCGGTCAACAAGGGGGAATGAAGATGTCGGAGAGTGTGTACAAGGTCATCCAGTTGGTGGGGACGAGCACGGAGAGCTGGGAGAAGGCCGCCGCGGCAGCGGTGAACGAAGCGGGGCGCAATCTGAGGGACCTACGTGTCGCGGAGATCGCTGAGCTCGACATGACCCTCGAAGACGGAGCTGTGGCGGCCTACCGGGCGAAGGTGAACGTGTCCTTCAAGTACCAGGGCGGGGACTGAGCCAGTCGGGAGCGCACGTGGCCGAACCGGTGTCATGGTGACGCCGGTCACGACGCGCTGATAGTTTCCGGAGCGCAAGGGGGAAGTACGCAGCGTGGCGTGCCGCGCCCCCGAGCAGGTGGTTTCCCATGGTGAGCAAGGTGTTGGTGGCCAATCGCGGTGAGATCGCGATTCGGGCCTTCAGGGCGGCGGTGGGCCTCGGCCTGCGCACCGTGGCGGTCTACGCCGAAGAGGACCGGTCGAGTCCACACCGCACGAAGGCCGATGAGGCGTACCGCATCGGCGAGATCGGCCACCCCGTCGGCGCCTATCTCGATGTCGACGGCGTGGTCGCGGCCGCCCTGTCGTGTGGTGCCGACGCCGTGTATCCCGGGTACGGCTTCCTGTCGGAGAACCCGGATCTCGCGGAGGCCTGTGTCGACGCCGGTCTCATCTTCGTCGGACCGTCCGCGGAGGTGTTGACCCTCACCGGCGACAAGTCCCGCGCGAGGAAGGCCGCCGAGGCGGCGGGTCTCCCCGTGCTGGCCCAGACCGACCCGTCCGATGTCACCGAGGAGGTCCTCGCCGGAGCGGACACGATCGGATTCCCGCTGTTCGTCAAGGCGGTCGCCGGGGGAGGGGGCCGCGGTCTGCGGCGGGTTGACGACCCCGCCGACCTGCCGACGGCGGTCTCGGCGGCCATCCGGGAGGCGGCCGCCGCCTTCGGCGACGCGCGCGTGTTCCTCGAACAGGCGGTCACCGACCCGCGTCACATCGAGGTCCAGGTACTCGGTGACGCCGATGGATCCGTGATCCACCTCGGCGAGCGGGACTGTTCGCTGCAGCGCCGTCATCAGAAGGTCCTCGAGATCGCCCCGGCCCCGGGGCTCGACGCGGACCTCCGTGATCGTCTGTGTGCGGACGCCGTCCGCTTCGCCCAGTCGGTGGGATACGTCAACGCGGGCACCGTCGAGTTCCTGGTCGACCCTCAGGGTCGCCACGTCTTCATCGAGATGAACCCACGCATCCAGGTCGAGCACACGGTCACCGAGGAGGTCACCGACGTCGACCTCGTCGAGGCGCAGCTGCGGATCGCGGGCGGCGCCACCTTCGCCGATCTCGGTTTGTCCCAGGACGCCGTGGTGATGCGAGGTGTCGCCGTGCAGTGTCGGGTGACGGCCGAGGACCCCCTCGACGGCTTCCGTCCGGCGGCGGGCCGGATCGTCGCGTACCGCCAGCCGGGCGGCGCGGGTGTCCGCCTCGACGGAGGCGTGGGACACGTGGGAGCGGAGATCTCGCCGGCGTTCGACTCGCTCATCGTGAAGGTCACCTGCCGGGGTCGTGACTGGGACGCGGCCCTACGGCGGATGAGCCGCGCCCTGGCCGAGTTCCGGGTGCGGGGTGTGCCGACCAACCTGCCGTTCCTGCGGGCGGTGCTCGACGACGACGAGTTCCGCCGGGGTGCGATCACGACCTCGTTCCTGGAGCGGCGCCCGGAGCTCGCATCCGCCTCTGCCGGCGGTGACCGTTCGACGAGGCTCCTGCGTTACCTCGCGGACGTGACCGTCAACCGGCCACATGGACCTCCGGCGACCGGTCGCGTCCCGAGGGAGCGCCTGCCGGCGCAGCGTCCCGCCGTCATCGACGGTTCGCGCCAGGCGCTCGCGGCGGCGGGGCCCGCGGCCTTCGCCGCGTCGCTGCGGGCGGCACCCGGACTCGCCGTGACCGACACGTCGCTACGCGATGCACACCAGTCGATCCTCGCCACCCGGGTGCGGACCTATGACCTGGTCGACGGTGCGGCCGCCGCGGCGGCCCACCTTCCGGGATTGTGGAGCCTCGAGTGCTGGGGCGGCGCGACCTATGACGCCGCGCTGCGCTTCCTTTCCGAAGATCCCTGGGCGCGCCTCGAACGGATCCGTGACGCCGCACCCAACCTGTGTCTGCAGATGCTGCTGCGGGGTCGTAACACCGTCGGCTACAGCCCGTATCCCGATGACGTGTGCCGTCGGTTCGTGACGGAGGCGGCGCGCACCGGTGTCGACGTCTTCCGGGTCTTCGATGCCCTCAACGACGTCGATCAGATGCGTCCCGCCATCGATGCCGCTCTCGGGGCCGGCGCCTACGTCCAGGCCACGATGTGCTACTCCGGCGACCTCGGCGACCCCGCCGAGTCCCTCTACGACCTCGACTACTACCTCGCACTCGCCGAGGAACTCGTCGACACGGGTGCCCACGGTCTGTGCGTGAAGGACATGGCGGGCCTGCTGCGCCCGCCGGCGGCGCGCATTCTCGTCAGAGCTCTGCGCGAGCGTTTCGACGCCCCGGTCCACCTCCACACCCACGACACGGCGGGCGGGCAACTCGCGACCTACCTCGCCGCCATCGACGTGGGAGTCGACACCGTCGACGGTGCGATGCCGCCGGTGTCGGGGATGACGTCGCAGCCGTCGCTGGGGGCCATAGTCGCCGCAACCGACCACACCGACCGCTCGACCGGACTCTCCCTCGATGCGATCGGCGACCTCGAACCCTTCTGGGAGGCTGTGCGCGGCCTGTACGCACCGTTCGAGGCCGGACTGGCCGCTCCCACCGGCACGGTCTACCGCCACGAGATCCCCGGTGGCCAGCTCTCCAACCTCCGTCAGCAGGCGACGGCCCTGGGGCTCGGCGACCGCTTCGAAGACATCGCTCGGACCTACGCCGAATGCAACGACCTGCTCGGCCGCCCGATCAAGGTGACTCCCACGTCCAAGGTCGTGGGAGACCTCGCACTGCACCTGGTGGCCTCCGGCACCACCGTCGCGGCCCTCGCCGAGGATCCGGGTCGCGTGGATCTCCCCGACAGCGTGGTCGACTTCCTACGCGGCCAGCTGGGGACGCCCGTCGCCGGTTTCCCGGAGCCGTTCCGCACAGCCGCCCTCGTCGGTCGTCGCGAGGCGGAACCGGCCCCCGGACTCTCCGAGGCCGACCGCGACGCCCTGGAGACCGACACCCGCGCGACGCTCAGCCGTCTCCTCCTGCCTGCTGCCGCGCAGTCCCATGCCGATGCCGTCACGCGCTACGGCGATCTCGCCGTGGTGCCTACGGCGGCCTTCTTCGGCGGCATGCGCCGGGGCCACGAGCTCGCCATCGACCTGGAACCCGGCGTCACGATCCTCGTCGAGATAGAGGCCATCGGTGACGTCGACGAGGCGGGGAACCGGACCGTCGTCTTCACCCTCAACGGGCAGTTGCGGCCGATCGACACGGTCGACAGGTCCGTGGCGGCCACCGCTCCGATCGTCGAGAAGGCGGACCACACGAGGCCGGGGCACGTCGCTGCGCCGTTCCGGGGTGTGGTCACGCCGCTCGTCGACGTCGGTGAAGCTGTCGTGGCGGGTGACGATGTCGCCCGGATCGAGGCCATGAAGATGGAGTCGATGATCTCCGCGCCCATCGGTGGCGTGGTGGTACGGGTCCCGGTGGCTGCGGGGGCTGCTGTCGAAGGTGATGATCTCGTCATCGAGATCCGCCCCGACGGAACTCCCGACACGCCCGTTCAGGAGGAGGTCGAGGCCGGCTGAGTGGGTCGGCCCGCCGCCTTCGGCGGTCCGCTGGTCATGGGCGACTCGGAGACCGCAGGCGCGGGTCGCTAGGGTCGCGCCTCAATACCGAAGCAGTGCGAGGGGGCGTTTCGTGGCGGTTCTCCAGTTGGCCGACGAGCGGGCGGGGTTCGTCGACGTCACCACCGTCGGCGACTGCGTCGATCGGGCAGCCCATCGGTGGCCCGGGGCCGAGGCGATGGTCTTCCCGGACGAGCGGGCGACGTTCACCGACCTGGCGGCCCGCTCCGACCTGTTCGCCCGGGCCTTCATCGGCCTCGGCATCTCGCCGGGCGAGATGATCGGGATCCGCATGGACCAGCGCCTCGACTACTATGCGGCCCTCGTCGGTGCGGCGAAGATCGGCGCGGTCGCCGTGCCGGTCAACGTGCGCTTCAAGGCGTTCGAACTGGCACACGTGATCGTGAACTCCGACATGGTCGCGCTAGTCGGGAGTCCCGACGGGGGAGAGGTCGGCGACCACCTCGACCTGATCTCGGCGGCACTGCCGTCGCTTGCTGAAGCGGCCGGTCCGGAGCTTGCGCTCGCGGAGGCACCCCGGCTCCGTCACGTGATCGTCGTGGGCGAAGCCACGCGGCCGTGGGTCGTCGGCGACTCGGCGCTGTGGGACGCGGCAGCTGCCGTCGACGACGAGACGTTGGCCGCCCGCCGCCTCGGCGTGCGCGTCCGCGACACGGCGGTCCTGATGTACACGTCGGGCACCACCGACACCCCCAAGGGGGCGATGCTGTCGCACGAGGCGCTCGTGCGCGAGGGGGTCGTGGTGGGTCGGACGCGCTTCGCGCTGACCGCCGACGACGTCTTGTGGACCCCCCTGCCGCTCTACCACATCGGTGGAATCGCCTTCGCCTTCGCCTGCTGGGCGGTCGGCGCCACCTACTGCCACAACGGACACTTCGATCCCGCCGTCGCGGTGCGCCAACTGCGCGACGAGGGAGCGACGGTCGCGATTCCGGCGTTCGAGATGCTGTGGATGGCGATCGTGGACCACCCGGAGTTCTCCGTGGACGACGTACCCCGGCTGCGGCTGGTGTTCAACGTCGGTACCCCCGAACGGCTGCGACAGCTCCAGGAGAAGGTGCCGACCGCGGTGCAGGTCTCAGGATTCGGAGCGACCGAAGCGTCGTCGTTCATGACGCTGGGCGAGATCGACGACAGCCTCGAGGACCGGGTCAACACGATCGGTCGCCCACTACCGGGCCTACAGGTCCGCATCGTGGACCCCGAGACCGGCGAGGACTGCGAGCCCGGTGTCGTCGGGGAGATCTGCTACCGCGGGTGGTCGACCTTCGACGGGTACTACAAGGACCCGGAACGCAACGCCGAGGTGTTCGACGAGGCGGGTTTCTTCCACTCGGGGGACCTCGGCAAGCTCGACGGGAACGGGCGCTTCGTGTTCGCCGGACGACTCAAGGACATGATGAAGGTCGGCGGGGAGAACGTCGCGGCCGCCGAGGTCGAGGGGTTCCTCCTCCGTCACGCCGCGGTGGCGGTGGCGCAGGTCGTGGCTGCCCCCGACGCGCGCTATGACCAGGTGCCGACGGCCTTCGTCCAACTCGTCGACGGCGCCGAGGTCACCGAGGAGGACATCATCGCCTTCTGCCTCGGATCGATCGCCACCTACAAGGTCCCGCGCTATGTCCGTTTCGTCGACGACTGGCCGATGTCGGGAACGAAGGTCAAGAAGTTCGTCCTCGCCGAGCGCATCGAGGCGGAACTCGCCGCCGCCGGGATCACCGAGGCGCCGAAACTGCACTCGCGCCCCACCCCGGAGCGCTAGTTCGCGACGAGTTCTGGAAGATACTCACCTGGTGACGTTCGATCGGAGAGGGCCGGCTCGTGGCTGACGGTGTGCTCACGACGCCGGCCCGGGGCGTTGAGCCGCGTACTGAGCGGTCGACTCTCGTCGACGCTGTCGTCTCGGCGGCTGCGGTAGCGGCGGCGATCGCCATCCTGGTGATCGTGGCCATCGACGGCCCCCTCGAGATCGCCGGGGACTGGCTCGTGGTCGACCGGGTCGCCGCCGCGTGGACCGTCTTCGCCGCTGTGATCGTCGTCGCGATCAGGGCGTTCGCCCACCGCCAACTCGCCGCAGATCCGGCCCGGCGCCACTTCCGGCGTGCGAGCGTGTTCGCCGCCCTCAGCGCGGTGGCCCTGTTCTGGGCCGGGAACCTCGTCGCTCTGGCCCTGGCCGCGGTGGTCTCGAGCGTCGCCGCTGCCGCCCTGGTGGACGGGCGGGGGCCGCGTCGCCCTGTCGCGCGGCGCATGCGGCGTGTGCTGGGAGTGGGCGATCTCGCCCTCGTCGCCGCCGTTTGCCTCGTGGTCTCCGACCGCGACGGGATCGCCTTCGCGGAGCTCGCCGGGACCGACGGGATCGTCATGCATCTCGCGTCCTGCCTGGCCGTCGTGGCAGCGCTGGCGCGCTGTGGCCAGGTCCCGGCCCACGGCTGGCTACCGCGCACCCTCGTCGCTCCCACGCCCGTGTCGGCGCTGCTGCACGCGGGACTGGTGAACGCCGGCGGTGTCATCGCGATCCGGTTCGGCCCGCTGGTGGCCCGCTCGACGGTCGCGACAGCCGTCGGGATCGTCGCTGCCACCGTGTCGATGGTGGTGGGCGTGGCCATCATGCGGGGGCGCAGCGAGGTCAAGACGGCGCTGGTCTGGTCGACGACGGCGCAGATGGGGTTCATGCTCGTGCAGGTCCTCGTCGGTCTCGGTGGCGCCGCGGCGGCGCACCTGATCGCCCACGGCGCCTACAAGTCGAACCTGTTCCTCACCAGCGGATCCACGCTCGAACGGCCCGTGCGCTCGACCCCCGTGCGCACACCGGGTCACCGGGTGGTTGCCGGCGTGCTCACCGCGGCGGTGACCTGGTTGGCCGTGTGGGTGGCCGGCTACGACGTCGACGCATACGGGGGCGCCGCCTGGCTGCTCGTCGCCTTCGTCGCCCTCACGGTGTTCGCCCTTCTCGACGCCCCGCACGGTGTCGCCCGCGGACTCTCGCTGCGCGCCGTCGTCGCCCTGGTCGGTCTGGCCGCCGCCGCCACCGTCTACCTGGAGCTCATCTCCCGGTTCGAGCACTGGTTGGCATTGCCCCTTCCCGCCCCCGACGGTGCCGTGGGCTGGGTGGTCGCCGTGATCGTGGCCGTCGTCGTCGGCGCCGCGGTGACCGGGGACCACGGAACGTCGTTACCCGCGTCGGACCTGATCCGCGCCCGGATCATCGCCGCGGCGCGGCGGCCGGCGCTCGACACGGTGGCGGACGACAACCCGTGAGCGCCGACCTGCAGACCCTGCATCCGGACGATGTCGAGACCCTCGTCGGCCTCGCCCGACGGGTGATTCCCCGCACGTGGGGACTCGACACCTTCGTCGCCGTCAACCCGTTGGCCGGCTTCGAGCAACTCCCGTTCGAGGCTGCCGCGGCGCGTGCCGCCGACCTGGTGGGTGCGCGGTGTCATCCGACACGGGAGGAGATCGCCGAGCGGATCTCGTCAGGTCAGGTGACGGTCGCCCACCTCCGCCGGGCCGTCGCAGATGCCGCCGTCGAGGGTTTGGATCCTCCGCCGGTCGACGACATCGTGAGCTGGCTCGACGCGCCCGATGCCGATGCCGATGCCGGTTGGCGCGACGGCGCCGCGGCCATCATGTGCGGACACGGCGTGGGCCGGGTGGCTGCGGCCGTGGACGTCTTCGCGGCCCACTGGTACGGGACCTACCTGGGCGGGGGCACCGGCGGGGCGATGTGGGACCGGTGGCTCGCCCTCGCTCCCCGCGACCCGGATCTTCGACGGAGGGCGGCCGAGCCGCCCGACCGGCTCCTCGACGATCTGCCAACGCATCCCTCCGAGGCGGTCGCCGTGCTCCTCTCCCGTCGTCGGGTGGCTGCCGGTGACGCCCTCCACTATCTCGAGGCACAGGTCGCCCGCCTCCCCGGGTGGGTGGCGACGTTCGCCCTGCGCGCGGAGCGGGGTCACCGCGGCGAACTCGTCGAGATGGTGGCGGTACGTCTCGCGCTCGAGGCGATCCTCGCGGGACCGGCCGACCCCACGGACCCGTCGGGATCGGTGCCGTCGGCGGGCGAGGGGGCCGTCGCCCGCGAAGCCGGTCCGGGTGGGCCCGGGAGCGGACTCCTGTGGCAACGCGCCGCAGAGATCGCGTACCGCGACGAACTACTGGCACGCCTCGACCGATCCGACTCCGTCGCCCGGGAGGTCCCCGGTTCCCGGACCGGGGCCGATGCCCAGATCGCGTTCTGCATCGACGTGCGTTCCGAGGGGATGCGGCGGAACCTCGAGGCCCTGGGGCCCTGGTCCACCATCGGCTTCGCGGGCTTCTTCGGTGTTCCTGTGGCCGTGCGCGAGGAGGGGTCGATTCGCGCCGTGCCGCACTGCCCGGTGCTCGTCGACACACGTGCCACGGTCGAGACCTCGCCCGGCGGTGCGACGCCACCGGGCGACCGTGACATGGTGGCCCGTGGCTTCGCGGCGGCGAAGTCGACGGCGAACGGGGGCTATGTCCTGGCTGACGCCTCGGGGTGGTTTCTCGGACCGCGCAGCCTGATCACGTCGCTCGCCCCGACCCTCAGCGCGCGGGTGGTCCGTGGTCTGCGCCGCCTCACCGGTGGGGATGCCCCGGCGGCGGTGAGCCTCGACCCGACCCCCTCGGATCCGACGGCCGGCTTCAGCGTCGACGACAGGGTCCGCGTCGCCCACGGTGCCCTGACCGCCATGGGCCTGACGCGGGACCTGGCGCCGCTCGTCGTCTTCTGCGGCCACCGCTCCGACAACCGCAACAACCCGTACCGCTCGTCGCTGCACTGCGGCGCATGCGGAGGGAACCCGGGTGGGGTCAACGCCCGCCTGCTGGCGGCCATGTGCAACGACCCGACCGTACGGGCGAGGCTCGCTGCAGCGGGGATCGGGATCGACGACCGAACCTGGTTCCTCGCGGCCGAACACGAGACCACCGACGACGATGTCACCTTGTTCGAAACGGAGGCGGCCCCGGCACATCTGCGCGAGACCGTGGAACGCCTGGCGGCGGATCTGGAGCGCGCCGGGGACGCGAACCGGGCGCAGAGGTGGGAACGGCTACCCGCCTCGCCGACGACGGGACGTTCCCTGCGTCGTCGTTCGGACCCGGCGCAGGTGGTGCCCGACTGGGGGCTTGTGCGCAACGCCGCGATCGTGGTGGGCCCCCGCGCCCTCACCGCCGGGCACGATCTCGACCGGCGTGTGTTCCTCCACGACTACGACGCCGCCTCGGACCCCGACGGAACCGTCCTCGAGGCGATCATGACCGGCCCGGTGGTGGTGGCCCACTGGATCAGCGCCCAGTACTACTTCTCCGCCGTCGACCCGCTCCGCTTCGGCGCCGGGAGCAAGCCCTTCCACAACGTCGTCGGGCGCGTCGGCGTCACCGAGGGCGTGGGTGCCGATGTGCGGGTGGGTCTCCCGCTCGAGTCGGTCAGTTTCGGCGGACGCCTGGTGCACGATCCTCTGCGTCTGCTCGTGGTCGTCGACGCGTCCGCCGCCCGGGTGGGCGACGTGGTCGCCCGCAACCCGGTGCTGCGCCAGCTCGCCGATGGTGGTTGGATCGACGTGGTGGCCCGACCGTCGAACGGCGACGGGTTCGCCCTGCGGGGTCGCGACGCCCGCTGGGAACGGTGGACTGCGCACGGACCTGGCATCGAAGCGGCCGACGTCACCGCGCGGACGGTCCGCGTCACACACGGCACGGCATCACGAGAAGAGGGAGTCTGATGAGTCAGAACGATCCGGGCGAGCAGTCGCTGCACGAGATGACCAAGGTCGAGGTGGTCGTGAACGGCGCCGATGTGCCCGACGTCCAGGGGATCTTCGAGAAGGTCGGCGTGACGGGCTTCACGATGCTCGGGAACGTGTCGGGGCTCGGCCACGGCGGCTTCCACGAGGGTCGCCTGGCATTCAACGACCGTGACGGACTGGTGATGTTGATCACGGTCGCGCCCTCGGAGGTCTCGGGGCGTCTCGTCGACAGGCTCAGGACGTTTCTCGCCAACCGTCCCGGGGTGATGTTCGTGACCGACACCCGGGTGAGTCGGCCGGGGTACTTCACGGGCTGACCGTCCACCTGTGGACCGGGTGGGTCGGCCGGGGTGGACGCGAGTCAGCCGTCGGTGTCGGGTTCGCGGCGCGGTTCGAGGAGGCCGAGGAGTTCGTCGACGGTGTGGTCGTTCTCGAGGGGGTGCCGGAGCGGCTGGTCGGCGCTGATCTCGTAGCGGTTCCTGCGGCCGACCCGTTGCCGGCGCAGGTAGCCCTCGGCCTCCAGGTCGTCGAGTATCCGCTGCACGGCTCCGGGGGTGATGCCCACGACGTAGCTGATGTCGCGCTGGCGCAGCTCGGGGTTGCGGCTGATGGCGAGCAGAACGTGCGCGTGGTTCGTGAGGAAGGTCCATCCCGGACGGTCGAGCGTGGGCTCCGTCATCGACATGATCGGATCATAGGTGTCGCGATTGGTCTGTTCAGGTTCCGAGGTGTGGCCGGCCCCGCGGCGATCCACGGCGGTCATGTGTCCACCCGCTTCGTCTCGTGGATGGCTGCCAGGATCAGCGTCTCGTCGCACTCGTCGAGCACCTGCTGGACGGTGCTACCGAGGAAGGGTCCGTCGTCGGCGGCCCGGACGGTGCCGGACAGGACGACCAGGTCCGCGTCGAGTTCCTCGGCGGCTGCGAGAATCCGCCGACCCTTGTCGGTGCCGTGTTCCACCACGCCGGTGTGATTCGCCCCGACGGTGGTGGCGAACCGTGCCGCGTCGTCGATCACCGCGCGGGCGACCCTGTGTCCGCCGCGCGCGGCGCCGGTCGTCACACCCTGGGTTCCCGCGACATGGATCTGTTGGATCTGGGTGCCGATCCGGCTGCTGAGATACGACGCGATCTCCTGGGCCGGACGTGACGAGCGGCTTCCGGAGACGGGTACGACCGCACGGGAGAACGCCCACGGAAGGCGGCCGTTGTGGTGACGACCCTGGCGGACGATCACGGTGGGGGTCGGCGAGGCGTGGACGATGCGATCGACGAGGGGGGAGACGAGCCCGCCGCGCATGTCGGTCGGCTCGGCGCCCATCACGATCGTGTCGTAGCCGAGACGTGCCTCGGCGAGAATCGCCTCGGCCACGTCGATCTGGTCGGTCACCGTCTCGTGGCGCACGGTGCGGTCGCCGAGAACATCGCGCAGTGTCTGGATGTCGACGTCGGAATGGTCGCCGACCGTGAGGAGGGTGACCTCGGCCTCCGAGGGCCACGTCAGGTCGACGACCTGGGCAGCCAGCAGCGACGAGAGCCCCCCGCGCGTCGGCAGCAGCACCCGGCCGGAGGTCACGACGGTGTTGCGGGCAAGTTGCGACTCGAGGTCCAGTCGGCGGCGTTCGGCCGGGCTCCCCTCCCAGCTGCTCAGGACACGGCGCAGCAGGGGTGGGGCCGCCATCGAGGTGGCCATCGCCATCAGCACGATGACCGTGTAGGAGCTGTCGTTGAGGACCCCGAGGGACAGGCCGACCGTCGCGATGACGATCTCGAGCGCGCCCCGGGCGTTGAGGCCGATCCCGAGAGCCGCACCTTCGCGTCCGGACAGGCGCGAGACGCGGGCGCCCAGGATGGAGCCGACGAACTTGGAGACGCTGGCTGCGAGAAGAACGGCGCCCGCCCATCCGAGGGTCTCGAGATCGGTGAGCAGGCCAAGATCCACCCGCAGGCCCGCGGTGGCGAAGAAGACAGGAGCGAAGAACGCGGCGGTCATCGTCTCGAGCGGGCCGATGAGCTCGTGGTCGGAGAACCGGGACCGGGCGATGATCACGCCTGCGACGAACGCACCCAGTACAGCCTCGACGTGGAGCCACTGCGTGATCACGCCGAAGGCGAGAGCCGTGACCAGCACCACGGAGAGCCCCGAGAGGGGGTCGTTGCCACGGGCACGCACGGAGCGCAGCGCTGTGTCGACGAGGCGTTGGCCGATCGTGAAGGCCAGGACGAAGAAGACGGCGACGCCGATGACGGTGAATGCGAGCTTGTCGAGTTTCACGCCGCCGGCCTGGGCCAGCCCCGCGATGAACCCGAGTCCGATCCAGCCGATCACGTCGTTGGCCATTCCCGCGGCGAGTGTCAGCTGGCCGAAGTTCCGCCGGAGGAGGCCCATTTCCGACAGGATCTTCGCGATGACCGGGAGCGAGGAGATCGACAACGCCGCGGCGATGAACAGGGCGAAGATGTAGCGCTCGGTGCCCTCGCCGATGAAGACGTCGGGCATGATCCAGCCGATGGCGAAACCGGCGAGGATAGGCACGACGAGAGAGCCGGTCGACACGGCGGTCGCGGCGGACCCGAGACGACGTATGAGTCCCAGGTCTGTCTCGAACCCGGTGGCGACGAGGAGTAGCAGCACGCCCAGCCAGCCGACGGTGAACAGCATCCCGGTCTGCACGTCGTCCGCGGGGAAGAGCCAGTCGCTCACGTCGGGGGCGATCTTGCCCAGCACCGAGGGCCCGAGGAGGAGTCCGGCAGCGAGTTCCCCGACCACCGCGGGTTGCCCCACCCGTTGCGCCACCATCCCGAGCAGGCGCGCGGCGACGACGATGACCAGGAGCGCGACCCAGAAGACCAGTAGCTGGTGCTCGGTCGGGGGGTTGAGGTTCACGGGAGGCTCCTGTCGGGCGGGGGACCGCCGGGGCCAGCCGGGCATTTCCAGCGCGGCCACGGCGCGCAGGGAGTCGCATGGATTACAACACACCTACCAAAAGATGTCAATTCAGATCAGGCTGTAGAAAAATGCCTATCTGAATCGCGTCGTGTGCGGCGGGTCGATGCCAGAGCGAGGCAGTAGTAGGTGGCCGGTATGACCGTCAACACGAAGCGTGCGAACTCGGTGCCCCCCACCTTCACCAGCACTGGTCGCGCCCACGAGACCAGACCGATCCACGAGTGGCCCATGGTGAACAACAGCGCGAAGTCGTACTGCTGGACGTAGGGGGCGGCGAGGAGAGCCGTGGCCATGACCGCGGCGATCCTGGTGCGGGCGTCCATGCGGGTGACCAGTACCGGTACCCACAACACGAGCACGACAGGACCGACGAAGTGCCACAGGGACCCGTTTCCCGCCGGTGGCACGGTGTCCGCGCGTTCGATCACGTCGGCCGGCCACCATCCGTACACGGCGAGCGAGGCGACTCCGATGACACCGGCCGAAGCCACCGCACGTGAGCGTTCCCACCAGGTCGCGGGTGAGACGAGCACCATTGCGACGACGAGAGGGATACCCCAGCCGAGTTTCGCGAGGCTGAACGCGGCGAGAAGCCCCGCGAGGACCATCCGCCGCCGTTGCAGCGCCCACCAGAGCCCGGCGACCGCCGCCGCTACGAGACCTGTGACGGTCCCGGTGAAGCTGACCATCAGCGTGTGGTAGGCGATCAGTGCGAGTGCGGGATGTCCGCCGAACACCCGTGCGGCGAAGAAGATGCCGAGCAGGTTCACGACCCCGAGCGTCACGTAGCCCGCCGTGTCCCCCAGTGACGTGAGGGCCTCCAGCGGCCACAGCCACCAGTACGGGTAGTACCAGGCGAGCCCGTCACCGACGACGTAGTCGCCGTCGACTGCGCCGAGGTAGGTGGCCCAGTCCACGCCGCTGTTCGACATCGACGTGAACAGCGTGGCGACCAGCGCAACCCCGACGGTGAGCGCGCCGACCTCGCTCAACGTCGGCGCGGCGAACACGCGACGCTCGATCCCGTCGGGGTCGAGGGCTCGGTCCATCACATCTCAATCGGCCCGCACGGTGCTGCCTTTGAGCCGTGCATGGGAGTATTAGGTGGTGGATCCCACGCTCGCGGTCCCGAACCCCGACGAATCCCCGTGTCGCTACGGCCTCATCCTCGTCGGGGACGCTGGTCCCGGGTGGCTCGATCACGTCGTCGCCGCCGACGACTGCGGCTTCTGGGGTCTCGGCGTGGGCGATTCCCAGGCGATCTACCCCGACGTCTATGTCCGCCTGACCCAGGCGGCCATGGTGACCACTCAGCTCCGGCTCGGTCCGTGGGTCACGAACCCGCTGACGCGTCACCCGGGGGTGACAGCGGGCGCCATCGCGAGCGTCGACGACGTCAGTGGTGGCCGTGCCTTCCTCGGCGTCGGCTCCGGTGACAGCGCGGCGGCGACCATCGGCGAGCGTCCGGCCACCGCGGCGGAGCTCGCTGACTACGTCGACACGGTCGACCGACTCCAGCGGGACGGCGCGGCGTCATGGCGGGGTCGTTCCGTCACCCACACGCCGGCCCGGCGCAGGGTTCCGATCTACCTCGCAGCGAGCGGGCCGCGGGCGATTCGCCTGGCCGGTCGGATCGCCGACGGCGTGGTCATCGCGACGGGCCTGACGCCCGAGATCGTGGCCGACGCCCGCCGTGAGCTCGCAGTCGGTGCCAGTGACGCGGGACGTGACCCGGCCGACATCGACGTGTGGTGGCTGGCGCTCGTGAACATCGCACCGGACGAGGACACGGCCCTCGCCGAGCTGAAGGGATCGCTCGCCACGTTCGCCAACATGGCGGTCAAGGCACCGGCCCTGAGGGCACGGCTCGATCCCGGGGTCGCGGACGCGATGGACGAACTCCGACGTCGATACTCGTCGATGCACCATGCCCGCTTCCGGGGCTCGCCGAACGCGGAACTCAGCGACGAGCTCGGTCTCACCGACTACCTGCGGGGCCGTTTCGCGTTGTGTGGCACCCCCGGGACATTTGCAGCCGAGGTGCGGCGGGCGCAGGCCGCGGGGGCCCGCAACCTCTGGTTCTCGCTGCGCGTCCCCGACAAGGGGCGTGTCCTGTCGATGTGGCGCGACGAGGTCCGCGGCCTCCTCGCCGGGGCCTGAAGGTGCAGACGCGACGCCGTCCCCGCCTCGCGTGATGGTCCCCGGCCACCCGTGATGGTCTCCGGCCCGTGATGGCCCCCGGCCACCCGTGATGGACGGACGCGTGGCGATGGCCCACACTGGTGTCCAATCTCCCCGGAGGGTCCGATGATCCGCAGTGCAGTGTTACGCCCCGTTGCCCTCCTCGTGGCCGTCGCGTCCATCACGACGGTGACCTTCTTCGTCGCCGCCGGTCCCGCCGCGGCGCACACCGACAATTCTCCGGCGACCGGTCCGGCCCAGGACCACCCGTGGGACGACGACGGATGTTCGGTCGTTCCCGACGTGGTGCCCGGCCTGTTCCAGTTCACCCACGCCTGTCAGCACCATGACGGCTGCTACGGCGCCCAGACGACCAGCCGTCTCGGCTGTGACCTGCGCTTCCTGTTCGACCTGCGGGTGTCCTGCTACACGGTGTGGACGGCGCCGGACAACCGGTCGGAGTGTCTGCGCCTCGCCAACGTCTACTTCTTCGGCGTGCGCGTCTTCGGCGGCTCCGCCTGGGACGATGTCGGCTGACGCAGCGCCTTCGGGCCGGGCCTTCCGCCTCGACGAGTTCCCGGTTCATCTCGGCCTCGGCGCCACCGTGGAGCGGGAGCCGCGTTTCACCGGTGAGGTGGGGTGGTACGAGGCGTACGGAGCCCGACATGCCGCTGACGGGGTGGAAGGTCGCCTCGTCGGACTGCACACCTTCACCGGCGACTGGGACACCTGGGAGGTCCATCCACTCGGCGCGGAGCTCGTCGTGTGCGTTTCGGGATCGATCGTTCTGCACCAGGAGACCGGTGGGACCACTGCGACGGTCACCCTCGGCGCCGGCGATGCCGCCGTCAACGAGCCCGGGGTCTGGCATACCGCTGACGTCGCCGAGACGGCGACCGTTCTGTTCGTGACCGCGGGAGCCGGTACGGAACTGCGTCCCCGCTGAGTCCGTGTTGGGCTGGGCATCGCCCACACCGGCGACTAGCGTCGCCCTTCTGGAGACGTGGCCCGTGTGCCGCGGCTGGGCGAACCGGGAGCCGAGATGTCGAAGAAGCTGATCACGCTCGTCGTGAGTCTGATGGTTGCCGCCACCGCGTTGGTGAGTGCCGCTCCGTCGGGCGCGGTGGATGTCGGCGCGGTGGACGGGCCCGAGGACTTCCGCCAGATCGCCGGCGGAGGATTCACCTTCGGAGTCCCGGGCAACGAGGTCGACGGGTGGACCGGGTATCCCGGGACGGTCGACAACAACTACACGTGGTCCGGGGCCTATCTCGATCCCGACGGACCCGGCGGAGACCCCGGCTTCCTGTTGATGGGCACGCTCCAGAACAGCTTCGATTTCTCGATCCCGTTCGCCGAGCGGAGCGCGGAGATCTGGCGCTACGACTTCTCCGAGTCCGATCCGCTCGGCGGGACCTGGACGAAGGCCTGGAGTTCCGGGGTCATCCTCGAGGAGCTCTTCCCGACGCCCGAGTGCGTGGGGTTGCGGGGCGCCGTCGTGACCGACATCGGCGACGGCGTGCCCAAGGCCGTGTTCAGCTGCGTCGGCGGCCGCGGCAAGCTCATCTACACCACCGACGGCGTCAACTTCTCGGACATGTCCACGCGCGGGCTGCCGCTCTCCTACATCGGATTCCGGGAGATCGCGGCCGTCGACCACGACGAGAACGGCCGTGACGACGCTCTCTACATCTCGCCTGTCGCCACCTTCGAGACAGCTGACGACGGTGTCGTGATCCGCAGTGACCTCTCACCTGATCCCGTGATGCTCGTCAACACCAACCCGCTCGGCAACGGGCGTTGGCGCGTGGCGTCCGAGCCCGGGTTCGGTGACCCCGACAACATCGGCGTGTTCGCGATGGCCGGCATCGACACCAACGGCAACGGCACAGATGACGCCGTGCTCGCCATCGCCTCCAACCGGGCCAGCGGAGCACAGGGCTGGGTGTCTCTGGGGGGCTGTCGCGGGGGCATCCTCGGCACCATCGACCGCCTGACGGGACGGTGCGTCGCGCAATGGGAACAGGTGATGGACAAGGGCGCGGGACTCCCGCTGACGACAGTCGGTGGTGAGCAGCGCAGTACGAACGCCTTCGCATCGGACATCGCCCAGGTCGGTGACACGGTCTACGTGACTCTCGGCGAGACGGTCTCGCCCGGAAACGACGGTGGTGCCGCGAGCACCGAACTCGCCTCCATCGTCGTCTCCGGATGTCCCGGCGTCGCCGTCGCCGCAGCGGGCGGAGCCGTTGGGGCCGACGCGTGCTCGTGGAGTGTCAACAACGTCATGGGAAACGCCCGTCCACTGAGCGCCGCGAGCGACGTCTTGAACTTCGACTGCGTGGCAGACCGCGAGTGGTGCATCCCGACGTCGGGGCTGGTGGCGAGCTTCGGTGAGCAGGGCACCGTCGGTAGCAGCGACTGGGACGCCCTCGAACCGGGAGAGCCCTTCTACCTGTGGCGGGCAGAGTCCGACGGGAACGAGGTCTGGATGACGACCGCCGGCGGCGGCCCCGGCGGTGGCCCGGGGATTCCCGGTGCCTTCGGCGGGGGATATCAGACGTGGAGGATCGATCCGACCGACGATGCGCTGACTCTCATCGACGACACGGGCTTCAACCCACTCAACATCGGGGGCAGGACGCTCGTCTACGCCGAGCCACTCGGAATGGTCACGGGTACGAGCGTCTTCGACACCGGGGGCAACGTGTACGTTGCGGGCTGTCACCCGGGAGATCCCTTCCCCAACGCCGGCGGCGACCCGAGCCCCGACTTCGACCAGATCGTCTTCGACGTGGTCCAGGATGCCGACGGCACCTCCGACGCCGCTGACGACGACCAGGTCGACGTGGTCGTGGACGCTTCGACCTCGCTCGGCGCACCGTGCGACGATCTCGTCGAGATCGAGATCTACAGCGGTGCGAACTGCACCGGCAGCTCACTGCTCGGAGTCAACTCGACGGCCGATACTGTCCCCGACGACGCCGTGTACCTGGACGCCGACGTGTCCACCGGATCCTCGTTCACCGATGTGGTCTACTCGATCAGGGCGAAGGGCGAGTCCGGAGCCGAGGCCTGCCGCGACCACGTCGTGCGGGCATCCACAAACCTGCCCCCGTCGGCCGAGGTCACGGGGTCGACCCTCGCCGGTGAGGCGTGCAGCATCTTCGGCTGCTCGCAGATCGCCGTCGACCCCGAGGCTGACGACATCGGATCCTTCGACATCACCGCGCAGTGCGTCGATCCGGAGAGTCTGACGCCGTTGACCTGCACCTGGACCTCGGAGTGGGCGGGCCAGGGGGTCTCGCCCTCGCCTGTTCTCTTCGACGGGTCCGAGACTCTGGCCATCGCGCCGGGCGGACAGACGGTCACCGTCGATCTGAACGGTTCAGCCTTCGAGTTGGGCGACCAGTGCTCTGGTCTGACCCGCAGCCCGCTCGGTTGCACCCTCGCCGTCGAGATCGGACTGACCGCGGTCGACAGCCTGGGATTCACGACGGTGAACGAGTTCACCGTCACGCTCCAGCCGCCGTTCGTCGGCCCCGCGGTGCGCAACTCCGGATTCGCATGCGGCGGCGTCTGCATCTCGAAGGCGGCCGGAGAGACGGACGACCCGACGGTCGGGGTCCCGATCGACATGCAGGTCGAGGTCGTCAACGGGGGCAACGTCCCGGCGTCGTTCGGCCTCTCACTCTCGGACAGCCTCGGAGGGACGGTCGCCATCGGCGCCACGTCCTACAACCCACCGGCCGGTCCCTTCGCGTCGCTGACCGCCGTTCCCGGGTTCTCCGCCCCGGTCGTCGTGCCGTTCACGTGGATCCCGGCGGCGCCGGGCAGTGCGGAGATCACCGCGGCCATCCCCTTTGTTCCGGGCGACAATCCGACCGACAACTCGGGATCGCGGTCCTTCACCGTCCTCGCGTCCGATCCTGAGTTCGACGCCGCGGTCGTCTCGGTGGTCACCGACGCGCCGGCCGATTCCGGAGTGCCCCAGACGGTGACGGTCACCGTCGCCAACAACGGCGACGCGGCAGCCGACTTCGACGTGGAGCTCTTCGAGGGGTCGATGAGCGGGACGCAGGTGGATTCCACGATGACGGTCACCGGCCTCGCAGCCGGAGACGACACCGAGGTGACCTTCTCGTGGACGCCGGGCGCCGCGGGGACCGCGGTCCTCGTTGCGCTCGTCTCGGGACTGTCGACGGGGACCGACGAGCTTCCTGCGAACGACACGAGATCGGTACCGGTCGCGGTGGTGAACCCGGCGACCGAGACGATGCACGTCCGGGCGATGTCGGGTAGCGCGTCCGGCCTGTTCTTCCGGACCGCGCAGGTGACCGTGCAGATCGCCGACGGCACGGACGCCCCGGTTGCGGGCGCGACCGTCGCGATGTCGTTCACACGCGGTTCGTTCCCCGGCGGGAGCGGGACGACGTCATGCGTGACCGACGGTTCGGGTCGCTGCACCGTGAATGTGTTCGTCGGGATCGGCGCGTCGAGTTCGGTGTTCACGGTGACCGGCGTGACCGGCTCGCGGGTCTACGTCCCCTCTGACAACGCCGAGTTCCTCGGTGACCCTGCCACCATCACGATTCTCTAGATCCGACGGTCCGGGAACCGCCACGCTCTGATCGACGTCAGAGCGTGGATGGAACCATCTGAAGCGTCACCGACACCACACGTCGTCGACCGGTCGCGATCGGGACGTCGTGACGCGCCGGACGACGGGTCCGGGCGGCGCGCGGACTTCGAGGCGCTCGCCCGGGCGGTTCACGGACCCGTCACCCGGTACGTGCGCCGCCGTGCCGGCGACGCGGCTGACGACGTCGTCGCCGAGACGCTTCTCGTGGCGTGGCGACGTTTCGACGAGATCCCTCGGGGTGCGGAGTTGCCATGGTGCTACGGGGTGGCCCGTCGTTGCCTCGCGAACCAGCGCCGCGGGGACGCCCGCCGCCTGCGACTGGTGGACGAGATCCGGCACGAGCGGGTGTACCGGGAGCCGTCAACCGCTGCCGACGGCGACCCCGATCTCGAGGCCGCCCTCGACGCGCTCGATGCTCCCGACCGCGAGCTACTGCGTCTGTGGGCATGGGAGGGTCTGGCGCCGCGTGAGATCGCGATCGTCATGGGTGTCACGCCGAACGCGGCGAGTATCCGTCTGCACCGCGCCCGACGCCGCCTCGAGGCCGCTCTCGGGGACGTGGGTCGACGAAAGGATCCCGACCGTGCTGGACATCAACTCCATGAGGGCACGAAAGGAGACGGTCGATGAGTGACGAGTTGCGTGACCGTCTCGCACGGATCGACCCGGTCCGTGACATTCCTGTCCTCGACGGCTCCAGCCCGATGCTGGACGACCTCCTGGAGGACATCATGACGACACAGATCACCGACATCCCCGCTCCCGACGGACCGGAAGACCGCGATCGCCAGGCCGGGCCCCGCTCTCGCCCCGGGCGCCGCCTCGCCTTGGCGGTGGCCGGCGTGGCCGCGTGCGCGGCGCTCGCAGTGGGACTGGCCGTCTCGCTCGACGGAGGCGACGACCCCGGCGAACAGCTGGCACTCGCCGCCGCTCCCGGCGATGCGATGGCATCGTGTCTTCCCGTTTCTGCCGACGTGATGGCACAGATGCCCGTCGCCTTCGCAGCGACCGCGACCGCGGTGGAGGGCGAGTCGGTGACCCTCACGGTGGACCGGTGGTACACCGCCGGTGCCGCCGACGCGGTGGTCGTGACCCAGGCCTCTGAGACCTCGATGGCGCTCATCGGTGGCGTCCAGTTCGTCGAGGGTGGGGCCTACCTGATCACAGCGACCGACGGCGTCGTCAACGCATGCGGCTTCAGCGGCGAGGCGTCTCCCGAGCTCCTCGCGATCTTCGAAGAGGCCTTCGGGGCCTGACTCGGCCGGACCGTCGAGGAGAGCGGCCCGACGCCGAGATGGCGTCGGGCCGCTCCCGCGTGCCTCGGCTCCGTGGTGGTCCCGGGGTTCAGCGGGGAATGACGTAGCCCTCGGCGATCCGGTCCCATGCGTCGGGCTCGAGTGGTCGGTCCCGCAGGATGTGCTTGCGGACCTTCTCCGTCGGCGTCTTGGGGACCTCGCTCACGGCCACCACGTAGCGCGGCATCATGAAACGCGGTAGCCGGGGCTTGAGGAAGTCCATGAGCCGCACGGCGTCGAAGTCGGTGCCCGCAGGCACGACATAGAGCTTGATGTCCTCCTCGCCCCGATCGCTGCGGACCCCCACGGCGGCGGCCTCGACGACGTCGGGGGACTCGAGCACCACTGCCTCGACCTCCATCGAGGACACGTTCTCGCCACTGACCCTCATGGCGTCTTTGAGGCGGTCCACGTAGTAGTACCAGCCGTCGGCGTCGTAGCGTCCGGCGTCGCCGGTGTGGAACCAGTAGTTCCGCCATGCCCGCACCGTGGCCTCGGGATTCTTCCAGTAGCCCGCCATCAGCACCCAGGGTTCATCGGAGCGGACGACGATCTCGCCGAGCACCCCGGGTGGGACCTCCTCGTCGAACTCATCGACGATCCGGACCTGGTAGCCGTCCCGGACCTTCCCGGCGCTGCCCTTGGGCCCGAGTGTCCAGCCGGACGCGACGGGGCCCGAGATCTCGGTCATGTTGAAGGTGGTGCAGATCCTCCAGCCGTAGCGATCCATGAAGGCCCGGGGGTCGTCGGGCATCGGCGCCATGAGCACGTTGCGCAGGGCATGGTTCCTGTCGTCGTCGGAGCGCGGCAGGTTCCAGATGAAGGCCGGGGTCGCCCCGATCACGAGGCACACGGTGCACCCGAAGCGGTCGATCTCGTCCCAGAACACATCGGTCTTGAAGTACTCGCGCACGACGAAGGGGCCGCCGTAGATCGCCGTCGCGTACAGAGCGAGTTTCCCGCTCATGTGGAACAGCGGGAACGGGGAGTACCACGCGTCGCCCTCACCGAGATCGTCGAGCGGAATCAGTCCCACCGCGGTCGCGTGCGCGTGCGCCCAGGGGATCACGACGCCCTTCGAGGGTCCGGTCGTCCCCGACGTGTAGAGGATGCACGCGGTCTCGTGGTGGGCCGGGAGGTGCCCGGCCGCGGCGAGGTCGGCGTCGACGAGGATCTCCGCAGCGTCGACGCTGGTGCCCGACCAGGGGGAGCGACCGTCGTCGGCATCGACCACGACGATCGTGTCCAGGGTCGTCAGGTCCTTGCGCACCGCCTCGAAGCGGTCCACGAACGAGGCGTGCACGACGGCGATCCTCGCGGCGGAGTCGTTCACCACGTGCGTCAGGATCGTCCCACGGTAGGCGTTGTTGACGGGCACCTCGATGGCGCCGCGTCGGGCCACCGCCGGCCAGAGCAGTGCCGCGTCGAAGGAGTTCGGCGTCATGACGATGACGGTGTCGCCGGCGTCGACCCCTAGCGTTCGCAGCGCCGTGGCCCAACGCACGATCCGTTCCTCGGCCGCCGCGAACGTCATCGATCGGCCGTCGACGTGGTGGATCCAGGTGCGATCGGGTTCCGCATCGGCGCGGCGGGCCAACAGCGTCGGGAGGACCAGTTCGGGGTCGAGCATCACTTCGTCTCCTGCGGCGCGAGCACGTCGGCGGTCCCCGAGAGGATCTGTTCGGTCGTGCCGTTGCCGAGGTCACGGTCCAGGCGGAAGGCGCACGTCGCAATCGTCTCGTTGCCGGTGCGGGTGGTGGAGGTCACGCCACCGGTCGCGACGAGGCGGTCGCCGGGGCACGTGATCGCGTCGAAACGAACGTCGACGCGGCGGATCGAAGCGGGGTCGCCGGCCCATGCGACGATCATGTTCAGTGCGTACGCGAGATTCGCCGGGCCCTGGTTCACCAGACCACGCAGTCCGAGTTCGGCGACGAGGTCGTGGTCGGAGTGCACCGGGTTGATGTCGCCCATGACGTCCATCATCGCGATGACGTCCGCCTCGGCCACCTCAACGGTGACCGGTACGAACTCGACGAGGTGGCTGTCCGGGCTCTCAGCCACCGGCTGCGCTCCGCAGGAACACGTACGTCTCGTCCATCGACACCGTCGCCTCGGCGTCCTCGTCGTCGGCGTCGATGTGGACGGTCACGAGGTCGAAGGTGCCGGAGCGTCGGCCGGTCTTGCGTTCGGCGGCGACGATCCGGGAGTGCACGGTGTAGCGGGAGCCGATGAGCATCGGCTGGTGCCACGTGATGACGCCACGACCGAACAGGGCGCCGGTGCGCAGCGTGCTCCCGCACAGGGCGAAGAAGTCCTCACGGGCGATCCCCATGCCCGAGTTGAGCGCGATGTGGCCGTAGACGGGATGGGCGACCGGCGAGTCCCACCGGTCGAGGTGCAGGGCGGCGACGGCCGCGCTGTGTGCGTCGGGTTCGATGCGGAAGTGCCCGGGCGGGAACTCCGTCCCGACGAGGCTTTTGAGTGTGCGCCCGCCGGGGACGGTCACGGGTTCCGGCCCCGGGCTCATCGGCGTCGCAGACGACCGGGAGTGGTTGGCACGGGCGCCGGAGCGTCCCGGTCAGACACCGACGACGGGCCGCGCAAGGCGGCGGGGCTCGGTGGGTGCGGTGGCGATGCGGTTGTGGCCGAACGTGTCGGTTCCGTGGACCTGGATGACCTTCAGCGGCTCGGTGGGGAAGGGGAGCTGGCCCGCCGGCGTGGAGAAGACGTCGGTGGTCATGTCGGGCCAGACGCGCACGTCGTTGGTCGTGAACCGGCCGACGAACGCGAGGCGCGAATCGCTTCGGGTGCTGTTGGCGTGGCTTCCGTGCACGTTGAGGGACGTGAAGATGATGCACTCGCCCGCACGCATCTCGAGGTCCCGCACCTCGCGACCGGCGAACATGTCGGCCACGACGTCGATCATGGCCTCGAAGACCGACTGCGCCTTGAAGAAGCTGCCGGTGGAGAAAGAGCGCAGCCTCAGCAGCTGCTCCGCCCGGGCCGGGTCCAGGCTCGCGAGCATCGCCGGGAGATTGTCGAGGCCCCAGTTGTAGAGCTGTTCGAGTCGACCGTCGGCGAAGGTCCCGGGCACCATCCGCAGAGCGCCGTTCGCGACGGTGACGTCGGTGAGGGCCACCCAGACACTGAGCTGGATCATCCCGGGGTCGGTGCCCTCGGGTGCAGCGAGCTTGTCCGAGGGGCTCGACTCGCGGAAGGCCGCGGTCTGGTGCCAGAAGGTCCCGGGGTCACCCGGGCGCTTCTCGAACAGCTGTGAGCGCCAACAGATCACGTCGTCACCGAGAAGGCTCGCCATGCGGTCCGCGAGCTCTGGCATGGTCACGATGTCCCAGAGCTCGGGGATCCGTTGGGCCTGCCACTGAGCGCCGTAGTTGAGCAGCCAGTCACCTCCGTCGACGAGTGCCTTCACGACGTCGGGTCCGAGGAAGCAGTTCTCGCGGAAGTCGTTCACGTGGAGCTCGCGGCAGAGCGCGCCGACGTCGGCGGCGTCGGCGGGAGACAGCAGCGGGAACGGTCCGATGATGCCGTCACGTTCGAAGGTCGTGATCTCTGCGGGTGACAGGTAGTGGCCGTTGGGCCGTGGTTTCGTCACCGGGCGGGTCTTCAGCTCGAACCCGGTGGCGGCGGCGAGCGCAGCGTCGCGATGCGCGAGGGCGGTGTCCATTCTTCCGGTGCGCTGCAGGAAGGCCCGGTACGCGGCGATCCCGGCCAGCGCCGCCCGCAGCTTCGCCTGCTCCCAGTGGGAGATGGGGTGGTCCGCGATGTAGCGGTCGAGGTCAGGGAAGCCTTCCAGCATCCGTTCTGCCACATCCGCCGCGTTCGATACCGCTACTCCGCCGTTCATGGCGCGAATCCTAGACGTCGACGTTGCGGTCTGCGGTGGCATCTGCAGGTCCACGGTCGAGGGGGTCGCGGAGACCTGCGGGTGAACGTCTCCGACGGCCTACAGTCGCCCCGTGGTCACTCCTGCGCGGGTCCCGGGTTCGTTGCGGCGCACGTCGTCGATCGACATCGTCCGGCGCGACGGTGAGGCGATCGGCCTCGGACGGGCCCGCGACGTGCGCACCACGGCCGACGGCGGCATCGAGATGCTCGCATCCGCCGAGGTGCGCCACCGCGCGAACGAGACGACCCGTCGGATCCTCGAGATCAGCGTGGAGCCGACCCTCGACGGTGTCGACTCGCTCGTCGGGTTGACGCTCGGCTCGCGGTTCCGCGCGGACGCCCACGACCTCCTCGTCCACGGACCGTGGGACGGACACCCCCTCGTCCTGTTGCTCGATGACCTGCCCGCCGCCCGCTTCATCTCGAGCTACGCGCTGGCCCGCAGGGGCGGTCAACTGCACTTCCATCAGCCCGATCAGGTCGAGATGCGTGCCGACCTGTGTGCCGGCTGGGCCCGCGACGGCGCAGCGTTCATCGCTCTCGAGAGCCGGGGGATGCAGATGGTTCCGGTGGGCCCGGTCGCCGAGCCGTTGCGTCGTGGTGATGATCCCGCGGGTTGGCACGAACTCCGGTTGCTACCGCCCAACTCGATGCGGCGTTCCCGTCGTCTCGACGTGACCCCCGGCGGGGGTGACACCTGGGGGGTCGACGCCTACTTCCGCGACGGCCACATCGAAGACGACGGCCGCGAGATCGTCCTGCACGAGTACTCGCTCACAGCGTCCGTCGACGGCGATGTCGTCACGGCGATCGATGTCACGCCCGGAACCCTGCCCCACGTCGACTGTCCGGCGGCGTTGGACAGTGCGCAGCGGGTCGTGGGTCGCCGACTGGGCGACCTGCGGTGGTGGGTGTCCGCTGAGATGACCGGACCATCCACGTGTACGCACCTCAACGACGTCCTGCGGAGCCTCAGCGACCTGGCGGAGCTACGCGGTCACCTGGTCGCCGACTGAGCAGGACCGCAACGTTCCAGTCGGGTTTCAGGCGTCGAAGAAGACCTTGAGGAGGTCACGTACCGACACGATCCCGTCCACGTCGTGGCCGAGGCCGACGAGCAGGTGGCGGACGTCGCTGTCGAGCATCGTGGACGCCACGGCGGAGATGGTCGCGTGGGGCTCGACGATGACGAGTTCGGTCGTCATGATGTCGCCCACGCGGCCCTCGTCGCAGTCGCCTTCGTCGGCGATGAACGCGACGATGTCACGCTCCGACACGACACCGACGATGCCCTCGGAGCCGCGCACGACGAGAAGGCCGACGCGGTTCTCGGTCAGGACCGTGGCCGCCTCCCTCAGGGAATCGGTCGCGCGCACCTCGAAGGGCTTGGCGTGGCTGAGGCGGGAGATGGGGTCGCGTGGGTTCGCTGCGTTCATGACAGCGCGCAGGCTATCGAATCGCGGGGGCTGCGAGCCACCGGAGCGAGGATTCGCCCGCGAGCCGCGCCTCGGGACCCGCTTCAAGCCCGCAGTTCACCCTGCCAGCCGTTGCGGTGCACGAAGTCGCTCAGCGGTCGCCGCCTGACCGGGCCGAACTCCGCGTCGGGCCAGCCGAGGGGGATCGTCGCGCCGATCAGGACCTCGTCGGGGATGCCGAGTATCTCCCGGATCTGCGGCTCCGCATTGAGTTGGATCGTGGTGAACACCGAGCCGACACCGAGCGCCCTCGCTGCGACGATGAGGTTCTGTGCGGCCGGGTAGACGGCGGACCACGTGAACTTCTCCATCGGCGCGCTCGGCGGGTACTTCACGGCTCCGCAGACGAACACGATCACCGGGCACTCGGCCAGCGTGCGCGCCATGTGCTCCACCCCGTCGAGCATGAGCCGGGCGGTGCGGTCGGGTCGGGGCATCTTCTCCACGCGGGGGACGAGGTTCGGCGCGACCGCCTCGCCGATGCGTCGGCGGAGATCCGCGTCGTCCACCACGACGAAGTCCCACTCCTGAGTGTTCCCCGGGCTCGGGGCCCGGGTGGCGGCGTGCAGGATCGTCTCGACGATGTCGTCGGGTAGCGGATCGGGCCTCAGGTACCGGATTGCCCGGCACGTCGCCATCGCTTCGAGTGTGTCCATGTCGGTGCCCCCCGGCTGCGTGTTCGGAGAGTCTCGCAGCCGTGAGGCCCGGCGCACACGAGTCCGTCCGCCGGGTCAGCCCCTGGGGCGGGGGACGTTGACCGCGTTCGGCCCCATCGCCGCCATGAAGACGTCGGCGTTGGTGCTCTTCCTGACCACCGCCGCGGTTCGGTACCACGAGTCGCCCAGGACGAAGAGCAGGTAGCGCTTGTCGGGCCCCGGCGCCGGCTCGTCCCACCACTCGATCCGGCATTCCCCGAGGCTGGTCGCACGCAGTAGCTCCGCGGGCTTGTTGCCCAGGAAGCCGCGGAGTTTCCCGAGGAGCACCCGCCGATCGGTCAGGGCCGCGAACGCCTGGCGTTCGTAGGGGGTGAACTCCGCCGCCGGGTCGAGACCCCGGGAGGCCAGGTATGCATCCATGGCGGTCTTGCCGTGTGCCCCGGCGTCCCTCGCGTACCCGAGGCTGATCCACGAGGTGAGCTGTTCGCCCGGCTCGCCGTGTTCTGCCAACCACCCGGGGAGTCTCTCGGCCAGTTTCGTCATCGCCGCACTGTAGGGCTCGGGTGCCGGTGTGCCCGGTGACGGTGCAGCCTCACCGCAGGAGGGCCGATTCGTAGACGAAGGTGCGGTGGCCCACGGCGGCCGTCGCCCCCGGTGCGATGGTGACGGGCCGGCGGGGTGCGAGTCGTTCCCAACGGTGTGTCGCGGCGTCCCACACGAACGTGCCGTTCGTCGAGCCGAGGTCGACGAGAGTCACGTCCCAGTTCTCGAGCCGGACCTCGGCGTGGTCGATCGACACGGTCGACGCATCACCGCTGACCCCGAGTCGGTCCAGCGCGGTGCTGGTCGGCGCCGTCGGGTCGCGTCCGATCAGGTACGAGCGGTCGATCGCCCAGGTCGCTCCGTCGTCGAACACCAGGAAGCCGAGTGTCGGTCGGGGTGCGGCGATCAGGTTGTGGGTCAGTTGCAGCATCGAGAGCCCGCAGCGGTTGCAGTACCGGGCGTGAGGGTGGTTGAAGTGCTGGCGGGCGCACAGGATCCCGAAGACCTCCGTCGCGGGCCGGTCCTCGTCGGTCTGGGCGGGTTGCGAGAAGACCGTCGTCTCGAGGGGAGCCTCGGGGTCGGGAGCGGCGGCCACCGGAAGCGGGGCACGCCGCACGGTCGCGCCCGTGTTGCGAACGTCGACGAAGGTGAACTCACCAGTCGTCTGCGGTTCGAAGACGAGCGTGTCGCCTGGCGTCGCGTCGTCGGCGGGGCGGTCCGTGTCGAGAGCGGCGGCCTCGGCGACGGGCGAGGCCTCGCGGGGATCGGGCAGCAGGGTCAGTGCGGATCCGGCCACGATGCCCGTGCGCAGGTCCCCGATACCACCGGCCGCAGCTGCGGTGGTCGCGTCGACAGCGAGGACGATCGGCGTGCCACTCGCGTCGCCTTCCGCGACGCCGTCGCCGTCGGCCGCGATGGTGGCGCCGCCGTGGGTCACGATCCCCGTCCCACTGACGAGCACCGGGTGGGAGGTCTCCGGAGGCGGGCGCAGCAGAACGACCGAGGCCGACACCTCGTCGGGCGACGCGCCGAGCAGCGCGCGCACGCTGTCGACGTCGCGTGACCCCAGGGCGTCGAGTGCGCCGACCAGTGCGTCGGCGGCGCTTCCCGGCGGGCCGATGACGGCGGCGGCGTCGGGCCACCGGGCCACATGGGCCTCACCCGCGGTGACGACGGCTCTCATGTGAGTGCCTCCAGACGGTCGGCGAGCTCCGCGGCGGTGGCGGGTCGATCGTGGGGTTCGGGCTCGAGGCAGGCGGTCACGACGACGGCGACCTCAGGTGCGAGATCGCCGGCGACGGTCGGTCTGGTGTCGAGGAGGTGGCGCAGGGCCGCCAGCACAGAGCCGGTGGGCATCTCGGGGTACAGCGGGGCGTCGGTGAGAGCCCGGTGCAGGGTCGCGCCGAGGGCCCAGATGTCACTCGCCCGGCCGCCGGGGGCGCCATGGGCGACCTCGGGAGCGAGGTACTCGAGTGCGCCGATCGGTCCGACCCCCGTGACGGTCATCCCCGGGTTCAGGATCTGGGCGAGTCCGAGATCTCCGAGTCGGCCGCCGTCGGTCGTCAGCATCACGTTGTCGGGCTTGATGTCGCGGTGGGCCACGCCGGCCTCGTGGAGCGCGTGCGCGGCCCGGGCGGCGTCACGTACCGCGGCGATCCGGGCGGCACCGTCACGCTCGCCGGTCGGCGCCGCGAGGCTGCCCTCTGGGAAGTGCTCAGCCGCGTAGTAGAGGCGACCGTCCTGGTGCCCGGCATCGAGGATTGCCACCAATAGCGGCGAGTCCACCGACGCGTGGATCCGCAGTTCGTTCGCCATCCGGCGGAACTCGTCGTCGCCGGCACGCTCGTGGAGGACCTTGACCACCACCGTGTCGGCGTCGACCCCCAGTCGTGCGGGCGGCGCCGCGAGATGGAACGTTCCGTGGTTGCCCTCCCGCAGCGTGCCCGTGAACACGTAGTCGGCGATGCCCTTCACGGTCGGTTCCTCCTGTGGCCGGTCATGGATCGTCACCGTTGCGTAGGTGCCGACTGAAGTCGCTGTCGACCTCGAGATCCGTGCGGCGCAGCGTGGCCAGACCGTCGACGCCCGGCAGACCGAAGAGCTTGTTGCGGTGCCCGGCCACCCAGGTGAGTCCCGTCGCGGCGACGGCCAGACCGACTACGCCGTAGGCGACGAGGGCCGGGTCCGAGTGCAACTCGTCGAGGAAGATCGCTGTCGACACGATCTCAGCGACCGCGAGCACGAGAACGAACCGCACGAGCTGGGTCCGCGTAACCCGCGCAGCGGCCCATGACCCCAACGGGGCACCCCAGGCGACCACCGGCGCAGCGGCGATCCACATGCCGAAGAGATCGAACCGGTCGGCGGGCAGCGGAAGCGAACCCGGCGCATCGGGCGATGCGAACACCGCCGCGCCGTCCACCAGTGCGACCTCGGCGCCTCCGAGTTCGGTGACGGCGTCGCCGACGACCGTCGTCGCGAGCTGGCCGTCCAACAGGCCCAGGACGACGAATCCCACCGCGCTCACCGAGGCCATCACGAGCACACTCGTGGGGACCCCGACCCGGGCGTCGACGCCCAGGATCAGGACCACCATCAGGTAGACGACCACATCGGCGCCCGATCCGACCAACGCCGAGGCGACCCCACCCGCAACTGCCGCCAGGACCAGAGCGGCGTCGAGGCGGGCGTTGCGGGCCGTGAATCCGGCGTCGACCTTGCGCACGGGTACCCGCTGGGCGAGGAAGACGAGCCACGCCATCGCAGCGAGGACGAGGGTGAACGTGACCTTCACATACGGGCCGGGAAGTCGTGATGGCCAGAACGGTTGGCCGGCGTCCCCTGCGAGCACGAGCGTCGCCACGAACGCCGTCGCCGCCACGGGAATGCCCACGGCCACGGCGCGCCATTCGACGGCGCGTCGCGTCACCACGATCGCCAGCGCGGCGGCCCCCATCCCGACGGTCTGGATCGACAGGGAGAACGAACGGGCGACCTCGGCGGGGACCTCGAGCACCTTCGTGAAGACGGGGAACGCCACCGCACCTCCGCCCTGGGGGGTGGAGCCCGCCACGAAGCTGCCGAAGACCATCGTGACCGAGGCCGCGACGTTGTCGCCGACCCGACCCCACTGGCCTGACGCGGAGACGTACGCCGCCCATGCGACCGTGA
Source organism: Acidimicrobiales bacterium (assembly GCA_040219085.1). Lineage (NCBI taxonomy): Bacteria > Bacillati > Actinomycetota > Acidimicrobiia > Acidimicrobiales > Acidimicrobiales bacterium. Next base: position 27,211 of record JAVJTC010000004.1, on the reverse strand, counting down.
CCGACAGAGGCACCACCAGGGCGAGGCGGCCCCGTCTGCGTGTGGACTCGGTCCGCGCCTGCTGTGCCTCGAGAAAGGCGCCCTCCAGGGTGTCGAGCGCCGGTCGGGGTCGACCTTCGCGGGGCACCGTCCCGTTCAACGGATCCGGCCGCCGCGGTAGCGCCAGCGGATGAACACGACCCGCAGCGGTCCGTTGGCGACGAGCCAGACGATCACCCACGTCGTGGTGAAGTGCCACCAGAAGGTCGCATCGGAGGGCACCGTCGTCGAGTCCATCACCATCTCGCGCACGATCGCCCAGGCGACGAGGCCCTCGGGGATCCCGGTCAGAAGGCCGTAGAGGATCGGCCAGTCCTTCTCCCACCGCAGCTGCTGGAGACCGTGGTAGATCGGCTCCCACACGATCACCCCGACGATGGCGATCGTCACGAGGGCGCCGAAGGTCGTGGAGTACAGGTCGCCGATGCGGCTCTCGCCGGGCAGGCCGTCGTTGGAGGGCAACAGGGGGGTGATGAGCAGGGTCCACACGACCCCGACGGTGGCGAGCAGGAACAGGCGGGTCTGGATGCGTCCGATGAAGCTGGGGGTCATCCGTCCACCTTCCGGTTGCGCACCCAGCGCCACCACTGCGAGATCGACCGCCCGACGCCGATCCGGTTGCCGAAGCCCTGGTCCGCGAGGTCGTCGGCGATCCGCAGCGCCGCGTACTGCAGGCCCAGGAACGAGTCGACGCCGGCGTAGTGGCCACCGAGGGTCGCCGAACCGGATGCGTACATCCGCCCCGGTTCGGCCCGTGTGCCCTTGATCTCGAAGTCGGGGTCGACGTCGAGGCGGCCGTAGTCGCTGCGTGCGGCGCCGCCGTGATCCAACAGGTCCGCCAGGAGACGGTGCTCGGCGATGTCGGATTCGAGGCCTGTCGCGTCGATGACGAAGTTGGCCTCCACCGAGTACGTCTGGCCGTCCTCGCCGTCGAGGGTCGTCACGATGGTCTGGTTGGGTCCGGGGACGACGGAGGTGACCGAACCGACGGTCTGGCGGTAGAAGCCCTGGGCGAGTCCCCGGTCCATCTGCTCCTGCCAAGAGCGGCGCCTGGGGGTGTTGGTCCCGCCGAGGCGACCGAGCAGCTTCGCCCGTTCGGGACCGTCGAGCGCCTCGAACTGGTCCTTGATCTGGCCGCCCCAGGCCGCCTTCGGGAAGTTGAACGCCTGGTAGGCGAATCCCCGCCCGCCGTCGCGACGGAAGGTGGCGCTGTCGCCCTGGGGTCCGTGGACGTAGTTGCGGAACAGGTGGTAGATCGTCGTGTCGGCGCCGTGTTGTTCACGGTCGTCGATGAGGCGCTGGAGGATCCGGCTGCCGACGATGCCCGAGCCGCGCACGACGACGGTGCCGCCCCGGGCCCTCAGTTCCTCGTAGACGTGGTCGTGGGGCTCGTAGGCGTTGACGACACGGCTGAAGTCGCGGTGGCGTTCCCTGTACTCCTGGAGGTCGGGAAGGAACTTCACGCCGGGGTAGCCGACGGCGACGTGGGCCCAGCGCGACCGGTAGGCCACCCGGCGGGTCACGCTGGTGCCTTCCGGGGGCGTCAGCACGCTGAAGTAGCCGCCGCCGTGGCGGCGCCGCACCATCCGGACGATGCCGGGGCGCAGCAGCGTGTCCCAGCCGATCCGTGCGGCCTCCTTCTCCACCGAGCGGTACACGTCGCCGGCCCGGGGTGTGTAGAAGTCCGACAGCACTGGCTCGACCAGGACGTTCCACAGGGGTTGCAGCTTCGCCCCGAACCCCTTCGCTGCCAGGCCCTCGCGTACGGCGTAGCTGGGGAACCCCCAGATGTTGTCCATGGTGGACGCGGAGTCGGATCGGAGCCGTTCGTGGCCCGGGATCTGGGAGTTGCGTGCCAGGTACTCGTAGGTCGTCCACGGCTCGGTGAGGGTGGTGAGGACGGCGATCTGGTCGGGAGCGACGCCGGCGATGCGCAGTGTGTCGACGAGGGCGAACGAGCCGAGCCCCCCGCCGATGGTCACGAAGGGCGCGTCGACGACGGGGATTCCCGCCGCGGCCACCGCCTCGTCGGTCCACACGTCGGTTGCGATCAGGTCGTCGGTGAGGTCGCCACCCGGCGAGATGTCCGTCTCGTCGCTCATGACCCCGGTACCGCCCGTGGCTCGATGATGAAGGTGTCGAGCGCCCGTCGAGCAGCGGCCTCGTCGCGTTCGTCGACGGCCTGGATGGACACCACGACGCTGAAGCTGTTGTCGGTCGGCGCTGCGACGACGACCCAGATCGTGGAGTTCACGTCCCCGCAGTTCACGAGCTGCTCGAAGCGGCCGGTGTAGAGGGGATCGGCGTACGCCCCCCGTCCCCGGCTCTCGCACCCGGTCGGGTCGACGAAGGCGTCGAGCGCAGCGTCGGCGTCGAGGAGTGGCCCCGGGTCGACCCGGATGACGACACCGGGCGTGTCGAACTCCTCGAGGGCGCGGGCGACGTTCGTCGAGACACCGATGACGGCGACGGAACGGTCGGCGGCGCCGAGGTCCACGTCGGACCATGCGGCCGGCACCGACAGCTGGATGGCACCCGTGTCGTCGAAGAGGGTGGTGTAGGCCGGGTAGTCCTCGCCGCCGCTGACGGGCAGTACGGCCTGCCCCGAGGTGGTGGCCCCTCCGTCGTCGCCGCTCGGTGGGGCGTCATCACCGCCCCCACCACGGGTGGCGAGGACGATGATCACCACGAGAAGGACGATCGCCGCGCCCGCGGAGACGACGATGAGGTTCCAGTTGGGGCCCGACCGGGCGGTCGGCGTGCTCGGCGTTCCCGGTGGCGCTGCGGCACCCGGGGGAGGTTGGGAGATGTGGGCCGTGCCACCGGGCTGACTGGTCGCCGCGCCACCGGCGAGCGGGCCTGCGGGAGGCGGTCCCGGAGGGGCACCCACGGGAGGATTCCCCGACGTCGCCGGCGGAGCGTCGTGGGGCGGTGGCGGACTGAACACACTGATCGTGTGGCCACCTGGTGATCCGTCGTCGGATCGCGCCGCGCCGGTGGCCTCGGCGAGCGCCGCGGTGAGCGATTCCCCGAAAGCCCGAGCGGATGCGGGTCGGTCCGCGGGGTCTTTGGCCATGGCCGCCTCGAGAGCTGCGCACAGCGGTGCCGGGACGTCCAGCGCACGCAGGTCGGGAACGGGCTCGCGCGAGATGCGTGCGAGCATCGGGACGAGCGACTCGTCGGTCTCGCGCCAGAACGCCGGTCGCCCGATGAGCAGTTCGTACAGTGTCGAAGCCAGGGAGTAGATGTCCGCCGCCTCGGTCGGACGTCGACCGTCGAGGATCTCCGGGGCCGCGTGGGCGATCGACGCGGTGATCACGCTGCTGGCCGTCTCGGGCGCCCCTTCGAGGCGGGCGATGCCGAAGTCGGCCAGTTTCGGCTCGCCCCGGTCCGACACGAGGACGTTGGCCGGCTTGATGTCGCGGTGCAGGATGCCCGCGTCGTGTGCGGCCTGAACGGCGTCGGCCAGCGCCGCGCCGAGGTCGGCGACCTCGTCCCAGCGAACCGCGCCGTCGCGTCGGATGCGGTCGTCCATCGACCCGCGCTCGAGAAACTCCATCACGATGAAGGGGCGCTCGTCGGTCGTGAACCCGGTGCTGTGGACGGTCACGATGTTCGGGTGTCCCGACAGCGACCCCATGGCACGACGTTCCCGGTCGAAGCGGTCACGGGCGCGCTGGTCGAGGTTCGCCGGGAGGACCTTGATGGCCACAGTCCGGCCGAGGTCGCTCTGGTGCCCCCGGTAGACGACACCGAAACCGCCGCGGCCGATCTCGATCTCGTCGTCGATTCCGTCTATTCCAAGGCTCGCCATCACGCCACCTGCGGGGACGGGTCGGTCGTGGAGATGTGGCCCCCGTTGGAAGACTGCCGGAGTCGCCGAGGCGGCGCCAGCCGGGCGTACCTGGATCTGACCTCGTTCGTTGTCCATGGCCCCGTTGTAGGACGGACGGGCACCGGACCGGAATGGGGGGGACCCCCCATACATCCGGCGTGGCGCAGACCCCCCACGGCGGCTGGCCCGCGGGTCGGGCCCGGTGCACGGGGTCGGGGTTCGGCGGTGGCCCTCATGGCGGTCTCAGTCGGTCTCGTCGAGGTGGCTGAGGTCATCCTCGCCGATGAGCCCCGTTCGCAGCACGTGGTCGATGACGACGCGGCGCCTGTCGGTCGCCTGAACCCCCTGCCGGCCGCGTACCCCCCGGACCCCCTGCTCGTCGAGGCGGCGGCAGATGTAGTCCAGCTTGCGGTCGAACTTACGCAGCGACCATCCGAGCCGGTGGGCGACCTCGGCGTTGGTGGGCATCTCGTGGCTCTCCGCGGCGGGATCGCGCAGTTGGGGCTCGGCGAGGGCGACGAGCATCTGGCGTTGTTCGTCGTTGAGCCGCAGTGTCCCGAACTCGAGGGTCTCTCCCCGCGTGAGTTCCGCGGTCTCGGTGCTCGGGGGGCCGGCCGGGCTGTGCAGCGAGTACTCGAGCTCGTAGGTGAGCCCGCCGGCCTCGAACCGGACGAGGCCCGAAGTCCCGGTGAGGGCCTGGGAGGCACCGGGATCGAGGGAGATCCGGGCGCCGGTGTCGGTGACGACCACGATCTCGATCGTCCGGCCGTCGTTGCGGATCCACCAGGTGCCGTCGTGGTTGACGAACGACCCAACCCGCCGGTGCATGTACGCGTTGGCGTCGTCGACGGTGATGTCGCCGTCGCGGCCGAATGTGAGCTGGCCCGACTCCGCGACCGGGTGGAGCTCGTCGATGAACGTCACCTCGAGGTCGGCTGACTGGTCTTCATGCACCCGCACGATGTTAGAGACGTACGGACCTCTGGTCATGCGCATCCGTCGACTGGGCCAGAATGTGGGGGGTTCCCCCGATGGTCGCCGTGTCGCCTTCGTCGTACAACCGGGGTGACCAAGCACCGAGGAGGACATCATGAAGAACCGATCGAACACGCACACCACCGCAGAGAACCACCAGACGGGCGCCGGGATCGGCACCGCACGCAGAGGGGCCAGCCTGGCCCGACTGCTTGCCGCTCTGATCGCCATCGCAGTGTTCGCCGCCGCCTGCGGCGGCGGAGGCGACGACCTGAGCGCAGGAAATGGCGGCGACGACGGCGCCGCATCCGACGGGGGATCCACGGCCGGTTCGACCACGAGCTCGGTCCCGACCGCGCTGGAGTGCCCTTCCCCCCAGGCCATGTTCGAGCTCATGAACCGGGCCACCTATCAGGTCTTCGGTGAGGCCGTCGTCGCCAACCAGGCCGAGCCCTCCTACACCTTCATCGGCACCGCATGGGCGGTCGACGACCGCGTCCTCGTCACCAATGCCCACGTCGCCGAAGGCTTCGAGGGAGCTGCGCAGAGTGGAATCCAGTACAGCCGGGCAGTCGCCGTTCAGGCGGGAACCGGCGACGTCGTCGAGCTCCTGCGGGCGATCGTGCATCCCGATTACACCGGCGATCCGTTCGGAAGTCCCGACGTCGCACTGATCACCACGAAGGAAGTACTTCCGAGCGTCCTGACGCTGGCCCCCGAGAACGTGGCGATCGCGGCAGGCGACGAGATCCTCCTGTCCGGGTTCCCCGGTGACGTCGACGACTTCATCACCTCCGTCCCGGGGCTGACCATCCCTCAGGCGACGTCGCTGACCGGACGCATCTCGGCTCTCCGGGCCCACGGACAGGACGAGGTCGTCGACGTGACGAACGTCGACGTCATCCAGCATCAGGCACCGACGACGCCGGGCACCTCGGGTTCCGCGATCGTCCTGTGTGACTCGGTGGTGGCCGTGAACAACGCGGGGACCGTGCGGCTGGTGTTCGCGATCGACCAGCAGACCGGCGAGCAGATCGTCGACCGGCAGGCTCAGGCGGCGAACAACTTCGGTGTCCACGTCCGTCACGTCCACGGCCTGATGTCGCTCTTCGACGACAACGCGATCCAGGGCTTCGAGCTCCCGGTTGTGGCTGCGCCGCCGGCCGGTGGTTCCAGCGGGGGCGATCCGATGACCGGTGGTGCCGCAGAGGCGATCGTGTTGGCCGGCTCGGTCAACGACCCGGTCGCCTCCCACAGCTTCGCCTTCCAGATCAACCCGGACGGCACGATCGAGGGCGTCAGCGAGTGGCCCGAGACCGGCCAGTTCACCCTCGTCGGCCAGGTCAACTCGGACGGCACCGTGGTCTTCGTCGACGACGCTCCCGAGCGTCTCGGATTCCGCCGGGGTACCTACGAGGGGGTCATCACCTCCGACACGACCATCGAGGGCGTCTACTACGAGCAGGGCCAGGAGGCGAACCAGTTCTCCTGGACCGCCACGGTCGCCTGAGGCGGCATCAAGGACCGTTCCTCCCCGGAGGTCAGACGGCGCCCCGGTCGGGATTCCGGCCGGGGCGCCGTCGCGTCCGGGCTGTTTGTCCCACGGCACCGATGGGAACGATGACCGCAGAACGAAAAGGAGTTCCCAGTGATCGTCTTCATCATCGTCCTCGCACTCGCCGGCCTCGTCGTCGGCGGCCTCGCCCGTCTCCTGGTCCCCGGCCCGGACCCCATGGGGCTTCTCGGCACCTGGTTGTTGGGGATCGTCGGGAGCTTCACCGGCGGTTTCGTCGGCTACGCCGTCTTCGGTGCCGACATCGACGACGGCGCGGTCCAGGCATCGGGCTTCATCGGCTCGGTGATCGGCGCCGTGATCGTCCTGTTGATCTACCGGGCGGTCTCCGGTTCGTCGGGGAAGACGTCCGCCGCCTGAGCTACGACGTCGTCCTCACGGACGACGGCGGATGCGTCCTTGTCGTCCCGAAGACCCAGGAACCGCGGGTGGCGCAGCTTTCCGTCGGGCGTCCACTCCGCGAATCCGATTTCGCACACGAGATCAGGGTTGACCCAGTGGCTTGCCTTTTTCGGCGGACCACCCTTGTCCATGCCCCGCGTGAAGGGCGGGTTCTCCCGCCGCCGCGCTTCGAGAAGTTCGATGAGCGAGACGAGCGTGGACTCGTCGAAACCCGTCCCGACCCTCCCCGCATAGACGAGGTCTCCACCGTCGTGGTGGCCGACGAGGAGCGCCCCCAGGCCGGTTCGTGAACCCTTCGGGTCGGTGAAGCCGCCGATGACCATCTCCTGGCGCCGTACGCACTTCAGCTTCAGCCAGTCGCGGCTGCGGCCGTGCACGTAGCGGCCCCCTGCCCGCTTCGCGACGAGGCCCTCCCAGCCCTGCGCGCACGCCTCGGTCAACAGCGCCGTCGCATCGCCGTCGAGGCTCGGGCTGAACCGGATCTTCGCATCGAAGACGACCGCCTGTTCGAGCAGGCGCCGGCGGTCGACCAGCGGCACGTCGTCCAGGTCGTGACCGTCGAGGTGCATCAGATCGAAAAGGAACAACACGGCGCCACCGCCGTGCAGCGCGGCGAAGCTGTCGCGCCCGTCTTCGAACGCGACCACCTCGCCGTCGGCGACGAAGCGGTCGACCGGCTGCTCACGCAGCGCGGCGACCAGGTCCGGGAACGACCCGTCGCGGCGGTTGTGGTTGCGGGTCCACAGTGCGACGTCGTCGCCGTCGCGCACCACGACGAGGCGGATGCCGTCGAACTTGCGCTCGACGACCCATCCGTCGCCGACGTCACCGGGCTCCGCGAGAGTCGCCAGCATCGGGACACGGAAGCCCGGCGCCGTCGTCCGCGCGGGCGTGTGGGCGGGACCGCTGTCGGTCGGGTCGGGCTCCATGTCCCCATCGTCGCCGATGGGGCGGGGCCACGCCGGACCGGCCGGAGGCACCCGGCTGTGGCACGATCAGTGGGAGATGGGGGATGTGGACGTCGGGGACCTGCGGGCTGTCGAGCCCTTCGACGACCTGGATGAGGACGCGCTCGAAGCGCTCGCAGCCGCCTCCCGGGTACGGCGTCTGCCAGCGGGCGCGACGGTGCTCGCCCAGGGGGCGGTCTCCGATGAACTCCTCGTCTTGACGTCCGGGACGGTGGAGGTGCTCCTCGGCTTCGACGGCCTCGCTGACCAGAAGCTCGCAGAGGTCTCCGCCCCCGGTCTCCTCGGTGAGATCGGTGTCCTCACGGGGGACACACGCGCCACGACGGTGCGCGCCCTCGGGTCCGTGACCGTGGTGGCGATCCCCGCATCCGCGCTCGACGGGACGGCGGCCGATGACGGGGTTCTCATCGGTCGGCTGGCCGAGATCGCCACAGAGCGACTCCGCCACACCCAGTTGCGACATCACGTGAGTCGCCTGTTCGGTAGCGCCGATCCCGACACGCTCGAGCTCGCCGAGTCGCTCATGGAGTGGGTGAACATCCCCGCCGGGCAGACGCTGTTCGCCGAGGGCGACGAATCCGATGCCGCCTGGTTCGTCGTGTCGGGCAGACTCCACGCCGCGGTCGGCACAGGTGGGGACGAGGTCGTACTCGGCGAGATCGGTCGGGGCGAGATGGTCGGTGAGATGGGCCTTCTCGACGACACGCCGCGGTCGGCCAGCGTGTACGCGGTCCGCGACAGCCACCTCGTGCGACTCGACCGGGCGGCTTTCGCGCTGGTGATGGAACGCTCGCCCAAGGTCGTCATGGAGGTGGCCAGGACCGTCCTGCGGCGTGTGCGCTCCGGCGGTGAGCCGGCGGCGACACGTCAGGCCATCGTCGTGGTCGGGGCGGGTCCCGACGTCGACGTCGATGGCGCGGCGCGGCAACTCTTCGAGGCCCTGGGGCCCGATCGAAGCGCAATCCTCGATTCGGCGGAGGTCGACAGGCACCTCGGCCGCGACGCGATCTCCCAGTCGCCAGACCACGGCGTGGGGGCGCTGCGCCTGGACTACTGGCTGGGGGAACTCGAGGAGACGCGTCGGTTCATCGTGCTCGTCGCCGACCGCACCTGGTCGCCGTGGACGCGCCGGGCCGTCCGCGCGGCGGACCACGTCCTGGTGGTCGCCGATGCGGCGGCGGACCCGACACCGGACGGGGTGGAGAGGTCGGTGCTCGAGTTCCTCGCGGATCACCATCACGTTCCGACGACTCTCGTGCTGGTCCACGACCCGAGCACCGCCTTGCCGCGCGGTACGACGAGGTGGCTGGATCGGCGACCCGGCGTCGCCCACCTCCACATGCGGCGTGACCACTCCGGTGACATCGCGCGGGTCGCCCGGCTCGTGACGGGCCGCGGCGTCAGCCTCGTGCTGTCGGGCGGCGGAGCGAGGGGCTTCGCTCACCTGGGTGTGCTGAGGCTCTGCGAGGAAATGGCTATCCCGGTGGACATGGTCGCGGGGACGTCGATGGGTGCGGTGATGGGTACCGGGCCCGCGCTCGGCTACGACGCGCGCGGCTGGGAGGCCGTCGCGGTGCAGAGGTTCGAGAACCTCTTCGACTACACGTTGCCGCTCGTCGCTGTGCTGCGCGGACGGCGGGTTGCCGAGGCGTTCGAGTCCGCGCTGGGCGACACGGGGATCGAGGACCTGTGGATCCCGTACTTCTGTGTCTCGTCGAGCCTCACCCACGCGACCGAGGTGATCCACGATTCGGGGAACCTCGCCGTGGCCGTGCGGGCATCCACCGCCATCCCCGGCGTCCTGCCGCCGGTTCCCTTCGGCGACGAACTCCTCGTGGACGGCGGCCTGCTCAACAACCTCCCTCTCGACGAGATGCGTCGACGGAATCCGTCCGGGACCGTCCTCGCGATCGACGTGTCACCCACCGACGCACCGTCGCTGGACGTCGGCTTCGGGCTGTCGTTGTCAGGGTGGCGGGCACTGTGGGATCGCCTCGACAGGCGACGTGGCCACGATGCGCCGCCGACACTGCCGGGGATCCTCGTGCGTTCGACGCTCATGGCGTCTGTTCAGAACCGGGACCGGCTCGTCAGAGAAGGCCACGCCGATCTCTACGTCCACCTTCCCCTCGAGGACTGCGGACTCCTGGACTTCGATGCGGTCGCGTCGATGGCGGATCGTGGAGAACAGGCCTCGAGAAGCGCACTCGAGGCTTTCGCCGCAACCCTCGATCTCGACGCCTGACCGACGGGCCGTCGGGACGGGTCGAATCGCACCACCCGGGGACGTGGTGCCACCATCGGGTTCCGACCGGAAGGGGAGGGTGGGCGTGGGCTTCAGGGGATCACCGGGTTTCACCGACGAGTGGCGGCACTTCGACTTCGAGGTCACCGACCGGGTCGCGACGATCCGACTCGACAGGACCGAGGCGCTCAACGCCCTCACCCTCGACAGCTATGCGGACCTGCGGGACATCTTCGCCGAGCTTCCCCACGCCGGGGTCGCCGACGTGATCGTTCTCACTGGCGAAGGCCGGGCGTTCTGCAGCGGCGGCGACGTGCGCGACATCATCGCGGAGTTGCTCGAAGCCGATCCCCGCAAGGTGCTCGATTTCACGCGGATGTCCAGCGACGTCGTCGGCAACATGCGTCGGTGCGAGTTGCCGATCATCGCAGCCGTCAACGGCCTGGCCGTCGGGGGCGGCGCGATGCTCGCCCTCGCGGCGGACTTCCGGATCGTCTCCACCGAGGGCTCGTTGCACTTCCCGTTCACGAAACTCGGGATAGCCGGCGCTGACATGGGTGCGATCTACCTGCTGTCCCGGATGGTCGGGCTCGCCCGCACCACCGAGATCCTGATGCTGGGTGAGCCGCTGTCACCGGCGGACCTGGACCGTCTCGGTCTCGCCAACAGTGTCGTCGAGCCGGATGCTCTGACTGCGGCGACCGCCGAGCTCGCGAAGCGTCTGGTCGAGGGTCCCACCTTCGCGTATGCGGCGACGAAGCGGGCGATCACCAGCGAGCTGGACATGGACCTGACCGCGGCGCTCGAACACGAGGCGACCCTGCAGGCGCTGGTCATGGGCGGCGAGGATTTCGGCGAGTTCCACCGCGCCTACGCCGAGAAGCGTCCGCCGCGCTGGACGAACCGTCGCTAGGAGGGTTCGTCGCGCCTGTGGGCGTAGGCGCCCTGCAGCGCCTCCCAGATCACCGGTGCCGTCAGCGGCGATTCGATGCGGCGGGCGCCGAGCTCGGGCACCGCGTCGTACACGGCGTTGAGGACGCACGAGTAGGCGCCGTTCGTGCCGCCTTCGCCCATGCCCTTCATGCCGCCCGGGGTGTACGGCGACGGGATCTCCAGGTGGTCAATACGCACGTCGGGCATCGAGGCCGACACGGGGGTGTGATAGTCGAGCAGCGTCGCGGCCGTCGGCTGGCCGTGTTCGTCGTAGGAGACTCTCTCCATCAGCGCGGCGCCGAGGCCCTGGGCGATACCGCCGACGATCTGGCCCTCGACGATCGTCGGGTTGACCATCGTGCCGCAGTCCTGAACGACGACGTAGTCCTCGACCTCCACGGCCCCGGTGTCGGGGTCGACGGCGACCCGACAGGCGTGGGTGGCGTAGGAGAACGTGGCGCTCGCCGGGTCGTAGGAGTGCGCCGCGGTCAGGCCGGGGACGTCGCCGTCGGGCAGGCCCAGACCACGCCACGCGAGTCTGGCGAGTTCCGCGATGGGTACCGAGACCTGCGACCCGACGACGGTGGCCGTACCGCCGCCCAGTTCGATGTCGGCCGGGTTCGCTTCGAGGTGTTCGGCTGCGATCCGCCGGAGCTTGTCGGCGAGCTCGCGGCTCGCCGACACCGCGGCACCGCCACCGACGGCGATCGAGCGGGAAGCCGCCGTTCCGTATGCGGAGTAGGGCGCCGAGTCGGTATCGCCGGTGACGAGGGTCACGGCGTCCATCTCCACGCCGAGCTCGTCGGCCACGAGCTGGGCGAAGGTGGTCTCGTGCCCCTGGCCGTGGGGCGACACGCCGCTGAAGATCCGAACGGAACCGTCGGGGTCCATGCGGATCTCGGCGGATTCGAACCCACCGATGCGGACCCCGATCATCTCGTTGATGACGGACGGCCCGACGCCGGCCAGCTGGACGTAGCTCGCCCAACCGGTCCCGCGCCTACGGCCGTCGTCGGGAGGTGTCGGGGCGTCTTCGATCATGGCGCGTGCCCGGCGGAGCGCCTCGGGGTAGTCGCCGTTGTCGTAGACGAGGTGGGTGCGGACCTCGTAGGGAAGCTGGCCGGCGGTGATCATGTTCTGCGCCCGAAGATCTGCCGGATGGACTCCGAGCTCGCGGGCGACGAGTTCGACGGCGCGTTCGCGGATGGCCACCGCCTGGGTCTGGCCGAACCCGCGGTACGCGCCGGTGGACATCGTGTTGGTCGCGACGACCCGCCCGACGCCGCGCACCGCCTCCCAGCGGTACGGGCCCGGCAGAACACCGAGGGCGGTGAACAGCGGTCCGCCGCCGAAGACGGCGAAGCGGCCGCCGGCGTTGCGCACCGACGAGACCCGCAGGCCACGTAGCGTGCCGTCGTCGTCGAAGGCGACGTCGATGTCGTGGATCTCGTCGCGGGCGTGGGTGGTCACCGTCAGTGACTCGAGGCGGTCCTCGGTCCAGCTGACCGAACGCCCGAGGCTGCGGGCCGCGGCTATGACCATCGCCTCGTCCTCGTAGAGGTGGTCCTTCAGGCCGAATCCGCCGCCGACGTCGGGTGTGACCACGCGCACCATGTGCTGGGGGATCTCGAACACCTCGCAGATCCCGTCGCGCACGGCGTGGGCGGCCTGGGTGGAGACGTGGACGACGAGGCGGCCGTCGGGCAGCGGTTCGGCCACGATGCCGCGGGTTTCCATCGGCAGCCCGTTGACTCGGCCGATGCGCAGCGTCGTCGACAGGGTCCTGTCGGCTGTGGCGAACACTGCGTCGGTGTGGGCCGCGTCGTCGCCGGTCTCGACGGTGCACAACACGTTGGTGCCGAGGTCGGGATAGAGCAGCGGCGCGCCCGGCTCGAGTGCGGCGACCGGGTCGATGACGACGTCGAGTTCGTCGACGGTCACCTCGATCCGGTCGACGACGTCCTCGGCCTCATAGCGGCTCGCGGCGACCACGATCCCGACTGGCTGTCCGACGTAGCGGACACGGTCGCCGATGAGCTCGGTGTGGTGCTGGGTCTGGTCGCCGAGCCACCACAGGACCGGGAACCGCCCCGGAGCGGCGGCGTTCAGTTCCTGCGGGCCGAGCACTGCGACGCCGGTGGGGAGGTCGTCGGGGACGTCGATTCCGCGGATCACCCCGTGCGCCACGGGGCTGCGGACGATGGCGGCGTGGGCCTCGGCGAGGTGGAGGTCGTCGATGTACCGGCCCCGCCCGCGCAGGGCCTTCGCGTCGTTGACCCGCCCGACCCGCTGACCGACCAGTGGGCTCATGATGCCTCGCCGCCTTCGACGGGCAGGCTCCCGCCGCCTTGGGCAGATCGCCCCACCGTGGGGTCGTGTTCGCGGGGCAGGTCCTCCCACGCCCGGTGGACGGCGCGGCGGATGTTCACGTAGCCGGTGCAGCGGCACAGGTGGCCACCGAGCACCTCGTCGCACGCGGCCGCAGCGTCGCTCCCGGCGCGGCGGGCTGCGACCAGCGACATCACGATCCCCGGCGTGCAGAACCCACACTGGAGGCCGTGCTCGGCGTGCAGCGCCTGCTGTACCGGGTCCATCTCGTCGCCGTCGGCGACGCTCTCGATGGTCTCGATCACGGTGCCCTCGGCCTGGGGGGCGAGCATCAGGCACGACCTGACGGGGTTCCCGTCGACGATCACGGTGCAGGCGCCGCACGATCCCTGTTCGCAACCGACGTGGGTGCCGGTGATCGCGACCTCGTGGCGCAACACGTCGGACAACAGCATGCGAGGCTCGACGTCGACCGTCACGGCCTCCCCGTTGACCTCGAAGGTGACAGCGCGTCGGGTCATCGGGCCACTCCGGCGAGTTCGAGCAGTGCACGTGTGACGAGCGTCCCGGCGACGTGGCGGCGGTAGTCGGCGCTCGCGTGCGCGTCGCCGGTGGGGTCGAGTCCGGCCCTCACCGCGTCACCGGCGGCGGCGAAGCCTGCAGCGTCAGCGGCGGAGCCGACGAGGGAGGCCTCGACCTCGCTCATTCGCACCGGCGTCCCGCCGACACCGAAGGCGACGATCCGCGCCGCGCCGACCTGGCCGTTGTCGACGCGCAGTCCCACGACGACGCCGACGGTGGCGAAATCGCCGGGTCTGGGTGCGAGTTCCGCGACCGTGATCTCTCCGTCGAAGCGGCCGAACCGCACCGACGTGACCATCTCGTCGGGCTCTCGTGCGGTCCAGAACGGGCCCTGGAGGAAGTCCGCCGCGTCGACCACGCGCGTGCCGCGCCCGGCCGAGGCGACGGTGACGGTTCCGTCCGTGGCGGCGAGTAGTGCGGGGAGTTCAGCGGCCGGATCGGCGTGGGCGATGGATCCTCCGACGGTCGTCCGGTTGCGGATCTGGGGGTGGGCAAGGTGAGCGAGCGCGGCCGCCGTGCCTGGCACTGTCCCGCTGGCCCGTTCGAGCGTCGCGGCCGTGACCATCGCGCCGATCGACATTCCCGTGGCGTCGCTCTCGACGCTGCGGAGGTCGCCCACCCGCCGGGGGTCGATGACGACCTCGGGGCGGGCGAGGCGCAGGTTCATGAGCGGTACGAGGCTCTGACCCCCGGCGATGATGGCCGCCTCGTCGCCGGCCTCGGCGAGCAGCGCGAGCACCTCGTCGAGCGTCGCCGGGTCGTGGTAGTCGAAGGCGGGCGGCTTCATCGGATGCCGAACCTATCGCCGAGCGCGTCGGCGCGACCAACCACGCCATCCGGCCTCCGGGTGTCGGCCGACGCGCGCCCGCAACTCGGCGCTGGTGGTCACGCCGGGCCGCTGCCACACTTGTGTCGTGCTGCTCTTGCGCAACATCAGCCACTTGGTCACCTTCGACGACCACTACGGGGAACTCCGGGACGTGGACCTTCTCGTCGAGGGCCGCACCGTCGCCGCCATCGGGCGTGACATCGCCGCGCCGCCCGGAGCGGAGGTGGTCGACGCGACCGGCCTCATCGTGACCCCGGGACTCGTGAACGCCCACCAGCACCTGTACCAGGTGGGGATGCGCTCGATGCGCGAGTTCGAACGTGCCGAGATCATCCCGTGGCTGCGGGGACTGCACGAGCGCACCCTGAGCTGGTGGCGCAACGGGCGCTACACCCCCGAGACGGTGGCGGCCCTGGCGCGCGCGGGCATGGTCGAGTCCCTGCTCGGCGGCGTGACGACGGTTGCCGACCAGCACTACGTCTTCCCCGGAGGGGTGACTCTTCCCTACATCGAGGCGATGATCGAGGCAGCTCGCGAGGTGGGAATCCGCCTCCACGCCGGGAGAGGGACGATGACGCTCGGTCGTCGCGACGGCGGAGCGGCGCCCGACGACGCCTGCCAGACGATGGACGAGGTCCTGCGCCACAGCGTCGAGTTGATCGACGGGTATCACGACTCCGATCCGCTCGCCCGTATCCGCATCGACCTCGCTCCCTGCGGTGTCCACGTCGACAAGCCGGAGCTGTTCCGGGAGCTCGCGAAGCTCGCCGCGGTCAACCCCGGCGTCGGGCTGCACACCCACCTCTACGAGCACGTCGACACCGAGTTCTGTCGGGACCGCTACGACACGACACCGTGGCGGATCCTCCTCGACAACGGGTGGCACCACGAACGGGTCTGGCTGGCTCACATGGTCGATCCTCCCCACGAGGAGATCCCCGAGTTCGCCGCGGCCGGGGTCGGCATCGTCCATCTCATCGCGCCCGACCTGCGGATGGGTTGGGGCCTCGCGCCGCTACGTGAGTATCTCGACGCCGGGTGCAAGGTCGGCTTCGGGACGACCGGATCGGCCTCCAACGACGGCTGCAACCAGCTCGGCGATCTGCGCCTGGCCGCACTGGCGCACCGCATGGGGATCGAAGAGTCCTGGCGTTGGCCCAGGGTTGCGGAGCTGCTGCGTATCGCGACGCGCGGATCGGCCGAGTGCCTCAACCGCGAGGCCCTCGGTCGTCTCGCACCGGGCCAGGCCGCCGACATCTCGGCCTGGGACATGCACTCGGTCGACCGCGTCGGCGTCCACGACCCCGTTGCGGGTCTCGTCCTCACCGGATTGTCGGATCGGGCGGAGCTCGTCGTCGTCGACGGTGCCGTCGTCGTCCGTGGTGGTCACTGCACGACCATCGATGAGAAGACCGTCGCGGCCGAGGCCCGCGCCGCGTTGGGTGTGTCTCGGTAAGGTCGCTGCGTCCACACACGATCTGGGAGGCAAACGTGGCCGAAGCGCGCTGTTACGTCGGCGGTGAATGGGTGGAGGCCGATCGCACCTTCGCGGTGACGAACCCAGCCGACGGGACGATCGTCGGGACGGCGGCAGACGCTGATCCGGGTCTCGCCACCCGGGCGGTGGCCGCCGCCCACGACGCGTTCGGGGGCTGGGCCGCGTTGCCCGCTGTCGAACGTGCCGGCGCGTTGCGCCGCATCACGGCTGCGCTCCTCGACGACATCGACCGCATCGCCGATCTGATCGTCGCCGAACAGGGGAAGCCGCGCGGTCAGGCGCTCTTCGAGGTGCGCTACGCCACCCAGTGGCTGGACTGGTTCGCGGAGGAGGCCCGCCGGTCATACGGGGAGATCGTCCCGACGCACGTTCCGGGCAAGCGTCTGATGGTCCACCGTCGCCCGCTGGGTGTGGCGGTGGCGATCACGCCGTGGAACTTCCCGCTCGCGATGATCGCCCGCAAGCTCGCTCCTGCTCTGGCTGCCGGATGCACGATGGTCGTCAAGCCGGCCGAGCAGACGCCGCTGTCTCCGGCGGCCCTGTTCGACGCGATCCACGCGGCGGATCTCCCGGCGGGGGTCGTGAACCTCGTGACCTCCGAGCGACCCGAGACGCTCACCGACGCACTCCTCGACGACGAGCGTGTCCGCAAGATCACCTTCACGGGATCGACCGAGGTCGGCAAGTTCCTCGTCGAGCGTTCGGCCCACCACCTCGCGCGGGTGTCACTGGAGCTCGGTGGCCAGGCCCCGTTCATCGTGTTCGACGACGCTGACCTCGACGCCGCCGTCGCCGGCCTTCTCATGAGCAAGTTCCAGGTCAACGGTCAGAGTTGTCTGTGTGCGAACCGCGTGTTCGTCCAGGAGGGCGTGGCCGACGCGTTCGCCGAGAAGCTCGCGTCGGCGGTCGGCGCGCTGACCGTGGGGCGCGGGGAGGTCGACGGGGTAGACATCGGACCGCTCATCGACGAACGTGGCTACGACAAGGTGAGCGCACACGTCGCGGACGCCGTGGCCAAGGGCGCGACGGTGACCGCCGGCGGCGAGCGGGTGACCGGTGTGGGCTTCGACGACGGCTGGTTCTTCCCGCCGACGGTCCTGACCGGTGTGACCGACGAGATGCTGGTGGCGAGCGAGGAGACGTTCGGTCCCGTCGCGCCTGTGCTCACCTTCCGTGACGAGGCGGAGGTGATCGAACGGGCGAACAACAGCCCCTACGGGCTCGCGGCGTACTTCTACACGCAGGACCTCGGCACGGCGATGCGGGTGTCCGAGGGCCTCGAGTACGGGATGGTGGGGTGCAACGACCCGATGCCGGCCTCACCGACCGCACCCTTCGGGGGATTCAAGGAGTCCGGGCTCGGCCGCGAGGGTGGTCACGACGGGATGGACGCGTTCACAGAGCCGAAGCTGGTGTCGATAGTCGTCTGATGCGCAGTCTGACCGCCATCTGACAGACTCTGCGGCGGCGCACCGCAAGTGTTACGCGAATGTGAACACCGCCCGGGACCCGCTCACGAGAGTTGTCGCCGCTCTAACGTGCGCCCGGGACACGAGAGGGAGGTTCCTGTGAAGCGAACCATGTTGTGGAAGTTGTTGGCCGTTCTGCTGGCGCTGGCGATGGTCGCCGCCGCCTGTGGAGACGATGACGACGACACCGCCGCCGACGACGGCGCGGCGTCCGATGACGGCGCGGCGTCCGATGACGGCGCGGTGTCCGATGACGGTGCCGGGGAGGACGACGGTGCTTCCGCAGATGACGGTGGATCCGACGGTGACACGTTGCGGGTGGCCCTGTTGTTGCCGGGCGTGCGCAACGACAACTCCTTCAGCCAGTCCGGCTACGAGGGTCTGGTCGCCGCGGCCGAAGCCGACGGGAACATCGAGTACGAGGTGCTCGAGGAGATCATCGAGCCGACCGACTCGCTGCCGGCGTTGCGCAACTTCGCCAGCCAGGGTTACGACCTGATCATCGGCCACGGGATCGAGTACGTGGATCCCATCCAGCAGCTCTACGCCGAGTTCCCCGATGTCGAGTTCGCCATGTCCGGTGGGGTGCTGGTCGAGGGTGCCGTCACGGCCGACAACCTCGTGGACTGGCTCTACAACGTCCAGGACATCGCCTACCCGAACGGGATCGTCGCCGCCAACGCTCTCGTCGGCGACACCATCGGGATCGTCGGTGGTCCCGAGTTCGACTTCGTGAAGACCATGCACCGCGCGTTCGAGGAGGCCGTGCTGTCGGTCAGGCCCGACGTCGAGTTCCTGGAGGGCTTCTCCGGTTCGTTCGTCGACGTTCAGGCCGCGGCCGAGGTGGCCCAGAGCCTGATCGACCAGGGCGCCGACTACATCTACTGCTCCGGCGACGGGATCTGCATCGGTGCGGCCCAGTCCGCCGCCGCCGCTGGTATCCCGATCTCGACCGGATTCGGCTCGCAGATCGACGCCTCGCCGGACACGTTCCTGTCGGCGACGGTCATGGTCCTCGACCAGCTCTACCTCGGGTGGTTCGACCTGGTCCGCAGCGGCGAGTTCGGCAACGAGTTCTACCCGTCGGGTGTGTTCAACGACCAGGTGGTGCTCACCGAGATCAACCCGAACGCGACGGTCGAGACAGCGGTGCCACTCTCGGAGCTCCAGACGATCCTCGACGACTTCGTCGCATCGGTGCAGAACGGCGAGTTCGAGATCCCGTTCCCGGCCGGCGGCTGACCGGCCACGCAACGGTGAACGAGTCCATGTCGGGTCCGGTCCCGCCGAACCCGGTACCAGAAGCGTGAACACGTCGACCGGCGGGGGTTCCGTGGCGCTGCAGGCGTCGGGGATCTCCCGTCGGTTCGGCGCGATCCGGGCGCTAACCGAGGTCGACTTCACGCTGCGCCATGGTGAGATCCACGCTCTCGTGGGCGAGAACGGGGCCGGGAAGTCCACCCTCGCCAAGATCGTCGCCGGTTCGCTGCCCCCCGACAGCGGCACGATGACGCTGTTCGGCGAGCCCTACGCACCGACGAGCAGATCCGAGGGTGCGGCAGCCGGTGTCGCCCACGTCCGCCAGCAGCTGTCGTTGGTCCGGGGTCTCACCGTCGCCGAGAACCTCCAGCTCGGCCGCCCCGGCGCCGCCTTCGTCTTCGACGCCCGCTCGGCCCGGGCCGAGATCGAGAAGATGAGCGACGAGCTCGGCCTGTCGCTGGGAGTGTCGGCGACCGGCGACAAGTTGATCGACGATCTGCCGCTCGCCGTGCGCCAACAGGTCGAGATCCTCATCGGTGTCGCGTGGGGTGCCAGGCTGCTGATCCTCGACGAGCCGAGCTCGGCGCTGGGTCCACGCGAGGTCGACTCGCTCATCCGGCTCTGCCGTCGCCTGCGCGACGAGGGCACGCCCATCATCTACATCTCACACCGGCTACCGGAGCTCGTCGAGCTCGCCGATCGCCTGACGGTGCTGCGCCAGGGAGAGGTGATCGTCGCGGGCGAGGACGTGCGGAATGCCGATCTGCATCAGGTCGCCGAGTTGATGGTCGGCGACATCAGGCTCCTCGAGGTCGAGCGACCCCGACCGACCCTCGGCGACGTCCGGATGCGGGCGGAGGGCCTCTCCATCTCCTATGAGCACGCGGTCGGTCTCGATGACGTGTCCTTCGAGGTGTGCGGCGGCGAGATCGTCGGCGTGGTCGGTGTGGCCGGCAACGGCCAGGAGGCGCTCGCGTCCGTGCTGACCGGACAGGAGAAGCCCACGACCGGAACGGTCACCGTCGACGGGCTCGACGTCACCGGATCGGCGCGCCGCGCGATCGGGGCGGGGGTGTCCCATCTCCACGAGGACCGGGCCACCGGGTTGGCGCACGGCTTCACCCTCGCGGACAACGCGACGGCGCGGCGCTCGCGCGATTCGCAGTTCCAGAAGCTGATGATCCGCCTGCCGCGTCCCATCGCCCGCCACGCGGTGGAACTCGCGAAGCGCTTCTACGTCCGGCCTCCCGAGCCCGCCGCCCTCGCCGGTTCGCTCTCAGGGGGAAATCAACAGAAGCTCATGGCCGCTCGCGAGCTCGAGCGGGCCCCCGCCGTCCTCGTCGCGGCGGGCCCGACCAAGGGGCTCGACCCGCAGGCCGCGAAGACGATGAGGGACCGTTGCTTCGCCGTCGCGGAGCAGGGCGGTGCCGTCGTGATCATCTCGGCGGACCTCGACGAGGTCCGGGAGCTGGCACACCGGGTGATCGTCCTCAACGCCGGCGCCGTCACTGACCGGTTCGCCGTCGAGGAGATGGAGGCTGCTCGCCTGGGTGCGGCGATGTCGGGCCTCGCGCCGCTCGGGGATCCGGCGACGGAGACGGTCCCGTGAACGACCCCGCGGACACGGCCACCGACGACGTCGTACCGGTCGTACAGGCGGAGTCCGTCGCCGAACGCGTCACGGTCGGTCTCACCGCGAGCCTCGGTGCGATCCTCGGCGCCCTGGTCATCGGCGGGATCATCCTCGTCATCTCGGGGGAGAACCCGTTCGCCGCCTACGGCGCCATCATCGACGGTTCGCTCGGCTCGAAGTTCGCCATCGGTGAGACCCTCGCCCGGGCTGCGCCACTGGCGATTGTCGGTTACGGGGCGGCCGTGGCCCTGCGCGCCGGACTCATCAGTCTCGGGGCTCAGGGTCAGGTCATCGCCGGGGCGATCGGAGCGCTCGTCACGGCACAACTTCTCGAGGGCGCGCCGGCGCCCGTCGCGATCCCGGTCGTGGCCGCGGGCGGTGCGTTCTTCGGTGCCATCTGGGTGCTGATCCCGGCTCTGTTGCGGGCCCACCTGCGCGTGAACGAGATCCTCTCCACCCTGCTGTTCACCGAGTTCGCCGCCCTGCTGATCGAGTACCTGCTCAACGGACCGCTCAAGGAGGACGCCGCGATCACGCCCAAGTCGGACGCGTTCCCCGACAGCGCGCGGCTCGGTCTGGTCGTCGAGGGGACCCGTTTCCACGCCGGCGTCATCGTGGCCCTCGCGATCGGCATCGTGTTCGCGCTCTGGATCCGGTCGGTCCCCGGTTTCCGCTACGACCTGTTCGGTGAGAACCCGCGACTTGCCGGCTCACTCGGCGTCTCGCCGAACCGCGTGATCGTCAACTCCCTGCTCATATCGGGAGCGGCCGCCGGTGTCGTCGGCTGGATCCAGGCCGCGGGCCTGTTGGACCGGGTCTACGTGGACATCGCCGAGGACCTCGGCTTCTTCGGGCTCGTCGTAGCTTTCCTCGGCGGTGCCCGACCGGCGGGCATCGCCGCCGCGGCGTTGCTGTTCGGCGGACTTCAGGCCGGTGGCCTGTCGATGCAGTCCAGCGAGGGGATCCCCGCCACCCTCTCCGATGTCATCCAGGCGCTGATCCTGTTGGG
This sequence comes from Acidimicrobiales bacterium, assembly GCA_040219085.1. Classification (NCBI taxonomy): domain Bacteria; kingdom Bacillati; phylum Actinomycetota; class Acidimicrobiia; order Acidimicrobiales; species Acidimicrobiales bacterium. Next base: position 5,633 of record JAVJTC010000004.1, on the reverse strand, counting down.
CTTCTCGGTGCGCTACGCGCCCCAGATCGCCCGCCTGCTGCGGCGCGCGGTCCGCACGATGCCGCTGATCCGGGGGAATCCACCCGTGGCCGCCGGCGGGGAGGGGTAGATGGACCGCCTCATGACGCTCGCATTCTGGACGGCGACCTTCTCGGGTGGTCTACGGCTCGCGACGCCCCTGGTCTTCGCGTCTCTCGGCGAGACGCTCTCCCAGCGGGCCGGTGTCCTCAATATCGGCATCGAGGGCTACATGATCGTCGGGGCGCTCACCGCTCTCTACACCGCGGTGGAGACGAGCGTGCTCGTCGGGTTCCTCGTCGGCGGTCTCGCCGGACTCGGCCTGGCTCTGGTGATGGTCGTGCTCAGCCTTCGTCTCGACGCGAACCAGGTGGTCGTCGGGTTCGGCATCACGATCCTCGGGGTCGGCCTGACCGGCTACATCTTCCGTCTCACCAACGATGTCGGCGCGGCCCGCCGTCAGGTCGGCCGTCTGGACACGATCGACATCCCCGGGATCTCCGACATCTGGTTCTTCGGCGACGGCCTGTTGACGAACAGTTGGATCACGTGGCTCGCCATCGCCTGCGTACCGTTCGTGTGGTGGCTCGCGCAGCGCACGACGTTCGGCCTGAAGGTCCGCGGCGTCGGTGAGGATCCGGACGCGTCTGCGGCACGCGGCGTGGATGTCGTGCGGGTCCGGTCGATCGCGACGTTGATCTCCGGGTTCTTCGCGGGTCTCGGCGGCGCCGCGATTTCGGTGGGGCTCGTCGGCGTCTTCGAGCCGAACATCACGGCGCGGCGCGGGTTCATCGCTCTGATCGTGATCATCATGGCGAGCTGGTCCGCCTGGGGTGCGGCGCTCGGTTCGTTCGCCTTCGGGTTCTTCGAGGCGTTCGGCACGAACCTGCGCAACGTCGTGTCCGACGACGTGCCGACGGAGGCTCTCAGCGCCATCCCCTTCTTCGTCGCCCTGGTGATCCTCGTCATCGGTGCCCGGCGGGCTCGGATGCCGAAGTCGCTCGGGGTCAACTACAGACCCGACGTCTGAGGCGCCCGACCGATGCGGGCCGGGTCCGTCGACGTCGACGCGCCGGTTTTCACGAGTCCGAAACACCGGGCGCGGTAGCGTGCCTGCCATGGTCGACAGAGCCCGACTCGTACGTGTGGCCCAGGGTCTCGAGCCCGCCGAACTGGTTCTCGCCGGGGGAACGATCGTGAACGTCGTCACCGGCGAGCTCGTCGCCGGGGATGTCGTGGTCGCCGGTGACCGGATCGCGGCGACGGGACCTGCGGGCTCGCACCTGATCACAGCCGACACCGAGGTGATCGACTGTGCGGGCCTGTTCGTGGCCCCCGGTCTGGTCGACCCCCACGTGCATGTCGAGAGCTCGAACCTCACGGTCACGGAACTGGCAAGGGCGATCGTCCCGAGGGGGGTGCTCACGCTGTGTGAGGACCCCCACGAGATCGCCAACGTGTGCGGCATCGCAGGGATCGAGGCGTTCGTCGCCGAGGCGGCCGGTCTGCCCCTCAGCCTGTTGCTGCGGGTTCCGGGCCGCGTGCCGGCGATGCCTCCGCACCTCGAGACGTCGGGCCACGACCTCGACGACGCGGTCATCACCGACCTGTTGACGCGCCCCGACGCCGTCGCCCTCGGCGGTGACATCAACCCGGCGCTTATCCTCGACGCCGACGCCTCGACGCTCGCTCGTATCGAGGGGGCCGTCGCGCTCGGCCGCACCGTCGGGGGGCAGCTGCCCGGGTTCACCGACGCCGTCCTCGATGCCTGCGTGGCAGCGGGTCTCGAGGACACCCATGTGGCGGAGAGCCCCGCGGAGGTGATCGAGCAGTTGCGCCGCGGTCTGCGGGTCCTGCTCACGCCGCGGATCGACCGCCTTCCGGCCGAGGAGTGGCCGGAGCTGTTCGCGACGATCGAGCGCCTCGGTGTCGACACCCGGCGCCTGTGTCTGTGCACCGACGACATCCACCCGAACATCCTCGCGGCCGAGGGGCATCTGGATCACCGCGTCCGTCTGGCGATCGAGGCCGGTGTGGCACCGGCGCGCGCGATCGCGATGGCGAGCCTGAACCCGGCCGAGCTCATGCGCATCGACCGTGACCGGGGTTCGGTCAGCCCGGGCCTACTCGCTGATCTCGTGGTGCTCGACGACCTCGCCTCGTTCTCGGTCTCGACGGTGGTGCGCCACGGTGCGGTCGTCGCCCGCGACGGTCAGCTGTGCGCCGAGCCGCCGCCATTCGACCAGCCCGTCGCCGCCCGGGAGTCGATCCGTCTGCCGGGGCCGGTCGACCCGGCCACGCTGGTCACCCGGCTCCCGGCGACCCTCGACGGCGCTTCGGAGGTGCCCGCCGAGGTCGTCTACTTCGGCGGCCCCAAGACCCGCCGGACCGTGGCGCTGCCCGTCGTCGACGGTGTCGTCCAACCAGACGGCGACGTGGCCCGCATCGCCGTCGTCGAGAGGCACTCGGGAGGGGCCGGTACCGCGGTCGGATTCGTCGGCGGGCTCGGCATCTCGGGTGGCGCGTTCGCGTCGACCGTCAACCACGACAGCCACAACATCGTCGTCGTGGGCGACTCTCCCGCCGACATGGCCCTCGCCGCGGACACCGTCGCCGCTGTCGGCGGCGGCTACGTCGTCGTCTCAGGGGGTGAGGTGGTCGCCCTGTTGGCGCTGCCGATCGCGGGACTTCTGTCGGACCGTCCCCTCGCGGCGGTCGCGTCCGACCTCGTCGCGGTGGAGAAGGCGCTGGTGGAGCGACTCGGGTGCTCGGTCACCTACCGGCCGGTGTATGCGCTGAACTTCCTGTGCCTGCCGAACATCCCCCTTGTCGGGATGACCGACAAGGGCGTGGTGGACACGCCGACCATGCAACTCGTGCCCGTCGTGGGGGTCACCGACCCTGACTAGGGTCGCTTCCGCCGACGGTGCAGACCGACCAGAGATGAGAGAACCGATGACGACCACGCTGCTGCGCAACGCCACCGTGCTGCCGATGGAGGGCTCGAAGGCCGTCTTCGACCCCGGTTCGGTGCTGATCGTCGACGGCACGATCACCGCGGTGGGGGCCGTCGACGACGTCGACCGTCACGAGGCGGCTCCGCACGCGGACACGATCGACATGACCGGTCATGTCCTCCTGCCCGGCTTCCACAACTGCCACCTCCACTCCGGGCTCTTGAGGGGCACCGCCGAGTCACTGGCCCTGTGGGAGTGGTTGGAGAACCACGTGGACCCCGCCCACCGCGCCTTGACGCCCGAGATCGCCGAGGCGGCGTCGTGGATGGCCTACACGGAGGGTCTGCGGGGAGGCACGACGTCGGTTCTCGACATGTGGCGGTTCATGGAGGGCTCGGCCCGTGCCGCCGAACAGATCGGCATCAGGGCGACACTGGCCCCCTACACAGCGGACCTCTACGATTACTTCGAGACGATGGAGACCAACCGCCGGCTTCTCGAGACCCATCTCAGCGCCGCGGACGGTCGGGTCCGCACCTGGGTGGGGCTCGAGCACATCATGTACTGCTCGGCCGACATGTTCCGCGAGGCGGCCGCGCTCGCGGAGGAGTTCGGCACCGGCATCCACACGCACTCCTCGGAGTCCATCTGGGAGGTGCAGGAGTGTCTGCGCCAGTTCGGTCGGCGCCCGATCGAGGAGTTCTACAACCGGGGCATCCTCGGCGACCAGACCGTGGTCGCCCACGGCGTGTGGTTCGACGACCGTGAGGTCCAGCTGATGGTGCAGACCGGTACGGCGGTGAGCCACTGTCCGTGTTCGAACATGAAGCTGTCGTCGGGTCCGGCGCGGATCGGCTTCTACCGCGAGCAGGGGATGACCGTCGGGCTCGGCACCGACGGCGAGAAGGAGAACAACAACCTCGACATGTTGGAGGAGATGAAGTTCGCGTCGCTGCTCCAGAAGGTCTCGACGCTGGACCCGACCGTCGGGGATCCGTGGGACATCCTGGACATGGCCACCCTGTCCGGGGCGAAGGCCCTCGGGCTCGACGACGTGACCGGTTCGCTCGAGGTCGGCAAGGACGCGGATGTCGTCGCGGTGGATCTCGGTGCCATCCACTTCGTGCCGGTGTTCCACGGTGCCGACTTCAACATCCCCGCGCACCTCGTCTTCTCCGCGTCGAGCCGCGACGTGAGCGACGTCTGGGTCAAGGGGCGCCGCCTCGTAGCGGACGGCGAGGTCGTCTCGGTGGACGTCGCCGAGGTCGCCGCGAACGCGCAGGCCGCGGCGGAGGAACTGTTCGAGCGGCGCCGCAACCTGCCCGGCGCCACGCCGAGCCCGGCGACGACCCTCGGGAAGAACGCCTGAGTGCGCTGGCCCTGGTCCCGGCCCCGGCTGGGTCTGCCTGATGACTGGCGGGAGATCGCAGCTGCCGGGGTGGGGTGGTGGGGATGGCTCGAGGACGACGAGCGCGAACGCCTCGGTGAGCGGGCGGACCTTCTGCTCTCCGAGAAGCGCTGGGAGGCGGCGCGCGGCTTCGCGTTGAGCGACGAGGTCTGCACCGTCGTGGCGACCCAGGCAGCGCTGATGATCCTCGAGATCGACCCGGGCGCGTTCCGCCTGGTGGACACGATCCTCGTGCATCCCCGGCCGATGCGGTCGACGGGCCCCCAGACCGGTCCGGCCCCGGGGGTGGTCTCGGCCGCCGGGCGTCCGGTCGCCGGTCACACCCGGACCCACGGTCCCGTCGTGGTCGCCTGGAACCAGGCCCGGGCCAACGCGGCGCGCCCCGAGGCGGGCCGCAACGTGGTCATCCACGAGTTCGCCCACAAGATCGACCTGATCGACTCGGTGCTCGACGGCACGCCACCGGTGCCCGACGCGGACCGTGCACGGTGGGAGTCGGTGGTGGCCGCTGAGCTCGACGCCGCCCGGGAGGGAACGTCCGCGCTGCGGTCCTACGCGGGGCACAACGCCGGGGAACTGTTCGCGGTGGCGACGGAGACGTTCTTCTGCCGTCCCGTGGAGATGGCGACGGACTCGGCTGACCTGTACGGGCTGTTGGTCGACTTCTACCGTCAGGATCCCGCCGCCCGGCTCCGACGGCCCGGCTAGATGCGCCTGGTCTGCGGCCTGGGACCCTGATGAATGCTTACGTCGGGTCCCCCGGGATGGCTACGGCTGGAAGAGACCGCACAGGTCGAAGCTGAAGTCGGCCAGCGCCGAAGCGGAGCACGCCCAGCGTGCGATGGCTGTTGCGCCCTCTCCGGTTGCTGTGGCGTCGCTGTCGAAGAGCGCCGTGGCGGTGTTGGCGTCACCTGTTGCGGTCGCGCTGCTGTTGGAGATGGCGATGGCGGTGTTGTCGTCGCCGTCGAACACGCTGGCGCCGCCGTCGATCGCGACGACGGTGTTGCCCCTGCCGCCGTCGAACACGCTGGCGCTGCCGTCGATGGCGACGACGGTGTTGTTGTTGCCGCCGTCGAACACGCTCGCGCCGCCGTTGTTGGCGACGACGGTGTTGTTGTTGCCGCCGTCGAACACGCTCGCGCCGCCGTCGATGGCGACGACGGTGTTGTTGTTGCCGCCGTCGAACACGCTGGCGCTGCCGTCGATGGCGACGACGGTGTTGTTGTTGCCGCCGTCGAACACGCTCGCGC